>JALWML010000640.1 GCA_027083915.1 Lysobacterales bacterium
AATTTATTGTTTTCTTCAATAATCTCATTGAATTCTTCATTTAATGCTTGTTTAATTTTGTCATCTATAGATGTCATTGTTATTCTCCAATTAGTTGTTTTAAGTTTTTACGGGCATCAAACAATAAGGATTTAATGGTACCAGCTGGTGTTGTTAAAATTTCTGCAATTTCTCGCACAGTAAAACCATCGTAATAAAAAAGTTGAATAATGTTTTTTTGTTTTGGCGGTAGTTGCTTTATTATCCGCATCATGTCGTGTTGTTCGTCGTGATTAGTTGCTTTGCTTGGTGGTTCGGCTATGGTATCTAAATCACAGTCTTTTTTATACTTTTGGTTTTTACGGATAATATCCAAGCATTTGTTACGTGTAACTTGGTAAATCCATGCATGGAATTTTTTATGATCTTTAAGTTTATTTACACCTTTGATGATATTGATTAATGAATCTTGCACAGCATCTTGAGCGATGGATTTGTCTTTCAAGATGTTTGTCGCAAATGACAATAGTTTGGGCTGAATAATGCTAATTATTTCTGCAAAGGCTTTTTTGTCATCTTTTAATAAAAGGTATTCAATGTAAACTTTGTTAATCATGTCCTAAAAGACGCTTGTTAATCCAAAAGGGTTGGAAATGCTTGTAAACAATTTTTAATTGTATCATTATTGTGCACATGAAGCAGATTAAACCCATCCTTTATTCTTTTCGACGTTGTCCCTATGCGATGCGAGCTCGTATGGCTTTGGTTTATGCGGGGGTTGATTTTGAGTTACGAGATATATTGCTCAAAAATAAACCAAAATCTATGTTGCGATATTCTCCCAAAGGAACGGTTCCTGTATTGGTTTTACCTAATAAAGTCATTGATGAGAGTTTAGATATCATGATTTGGGCTTTACAACAACAAGATAAAGATGGTTGGGATGAGCAAGAAAGTCAGTTTGACTTAATTCAATTATGTGATGAAAAATTTAAAGCACAACTCGATAGGTATAAATATTCGGATAGGTATGATAAATCAGAAGAGTTTTATCGAAGTGAGTGTATGTGGTTTCTTGAGTTACTCAATCAACAAATTGGGAAAAAGAACAATCTGCTTTCCGACATGATTTCTCTTGCAGATATAGCTATTTTCCCTTTCATTCGCCAGTTTGCTTATGTTAATAAACTATTTTTTGATGCTATGGAACTTCCTGCTTTACAGAAATGGTTGGAGAGGCAACTGCAATCTGATTTATTTCAAACTATCATGAAAAAAAATCCAATTTGGTCTGATTGTCTCATTATGGAGAGCTGATAACAACCCTGTGGCATAATACTGCATTTCAGTCTTGCCTATTTGTTCTTGGCAAGGCAACAGCACGCAGTTCTGAATTGCGGTATTATGTCGCAGTGTTGATATATCTTTAAATGATTCATGACCTGTCCTCTAAATTATGGTATGCAAAGACAATATATTATACTGTCTTATGTAATCCACGCAGATTAGGATGGACAAGTCAAAACAGCATATCTAATAAATAAGTAAAACATCAACTGGAAATGCTGGAATAATAACAGCTATCATCATACAATAAATATCCATGATAAATACCAAAGAATTTAAAAAAAGAAGAGCCCAAATTGCAAAAATAATTGGTAATGATTCAATTGCCATCCTCAAGGCCAAAGACGTTTGTTTACGCAATGGGGATGCGGACTTTAAATACCGTCCAGATAGTTATTTTTACTACCTCACTGGCTGTCATGAGCCTCATACCTTATTAATTATCTGTCCCGGAAGTGAACAGGGAGATGATATTTTGTTTTGCCGAGCTGTTGATAAACAAAATGAAATATGGAATGGGCCAATGTTAGGACTTGATGGCGCTAAAGAACAGTTGAAATTTGACAACTCGTATGACATCAAAGATAGTGATGAAAAACTTCCTGAGCTAATGAAGGGACGTGATAAAGTCTACTTTATGTTGGGTGAAGATACTCGTTTTGATCAACAAATTGTTAAATGGACGAGTACTGTTGTC
>JALWML010000641.1 GCA_027083915.1 Lysobacterales bacterium
CGATAAATTAAGTGTTTTAATTTGTTGGTTATGCCACTCATACGGTTCTGAATATTTATCTAAATGCACATAAACCCAGTTATTTGCGTATATTCATGGATTAATACAAATTTATCACGAAATATGCGTTAAAAACATATATTCTTAATCATAAATTATTTGTGTTATAATTAAAATTCAAAAATAAATAGGCAAAAACAACTAAAATGAAATTAATAATATGTACTAATGCATACATATTAAGTTGTTATGTGTCAATCATTGTAAATAGGAGAGTATTTATGGTTTCTTTTTTTCAGAAGTATAGACTTTTTTGGATCGTTATAGCGTGTGGATTAAGTCTGCTGGGGATCGTGTTGTGGAATGGGCGGTATATAGATGCACTTGTTATATTTACCATCCCTGGAGTTATGCTGGGGGTGTTCATGTTCCTAACAAATCCTAATAAGAAGCATTCGGCAAAGATAAGTAGTGAAGCAGATGAACTTTTAAAATGGAGCCAACTAAAGGAGTCAGGTGCTATTTCAGAGGCTGAGTATGAAATTAAGAAGAAAGAAATTCTTGGTTGATATCTCTCTAAAACATGTGGAACACACCTCTATGGTGTTTTAATAATTCATCTAATTAGGAAAGAAAATGAATCTTAGTAAAATTAAAAGCTTATTAGCGAGTGAAAATATCTCAGCTAATCAAGTCAACCCTATAATTGACTACATTGAAATTCAACAACTTGGCGAATTGACAGCACTAGAGAAAGGAGACTTACGAGAACTTATCAACAACATGCTTCTATTGAGTCAAGACAAAAGTTCTGGTGCATACGTCAATAATCCTGATAAAGCAGAGTCAATATTAGAGGCCTTGGATTAAATTTACACATAACAAGTTGCTTAAACGGAATAATAACAGTAGGTTATCGCTACGCGATTTTAACCAACCATTTCTATCCGCTTAGCAAGACGTTGTTCTTATATCCAGATATTGACATATATGTTACTTCCTAAATTCACTGGATAGAAGCTAATAAATTAAACGTTCGTTTGAATCTTGACTTTTGCAAAATATTTGCTAAGATTTAACAGGCAAATCAAGCTTGGCTTGAGCATCTATAAAATATTTACTGGGGAACTCATGAAAAAAAATACATCTTTACTGGTTTTGTTAATCACTTTATTCTTTACCGCTCAATCATCGGCATGGTGGTGGAACAGTAACTCAACTTATACTCAAACGAAATATCCAATTGTATTAGTGCATGGGTTATTAGGTTTTGATCAAATTTTTGGAAGCTATGACTATTTCTACCGAATTCCACAAAAGCTTGAAGATGGTGGTGCGACTGTTTTTGTTGCAGATGTATCAGCTGTTAACTCCAGCGAACTTCGAGGAGAGCAGTTATTGGAACAATTAGAAACCATAAAAGCATTGTATGGTTACCAAAAATTTAATTTGATTGGGCATTCTCACGGAGGACCAACGGCTCGATATGTGGCTTCAGTTCGACCTGATTTAGTGGCGTCAGTCACTTCGTTTGGTGGACCTCATAAAGGCAGTGATGTTGCCGATGTATTGCAATCAAATTTAGAACCTGGCTCCTATCTTGAAACAATAGCGAATGCTTTTTTTAACGCCATTGGTACTTTTGTTGAAATTATTTCTGGTGGATCAGGAGATCCTCAAGATGCGATTGCTTCGATGACATCCCTAAGCAGTTCAGGTGCAGCGACTTTTAATGCTGCCTATCCAGAAGGCGTGCCTACATCTGCCTGTGGCGAAGGTGCTTATGTGGTTAATAATGTGCGTTATTATTCCTTTGGCGGAACGGGCGTGATGACAAATGTTTTAGATCCATCCGATCCTGCTTTATATCTCGGTAACCTGTTTTTTGATGGGCAAGCCAATGACGGATTGGTTGGGCGTTGTTCTTCGCATTTAGGAAAAGTTATTCGAGATGATTACCCATGGAATCATGTGGATGAAGTGAATCAAATTTTGGCATTGAGAGGCTTGTTTACA
>JALWML010000642.1 GCA_027083915.1 Lysobacterales bacterium
ACAAAACAAAACAAGGCTGATAAAGCGCTAATGAAAAAATTCAAAATTATTGGCCCTCCAGCAACTTTATTTTTCAAGGATGGTCAGTTGATAGAAGAATCGAATTTTTTTGGTTATAAAAATCCTAAAGAATTTGTTGAGCATTTAAAACAGATTCAATAAGTTTATTTGAGACCTTTGCAACTTCTTGCTCGTTTAAGGGAGTATGCGAAGGTCTCTTTTAATGTTTTTATCTAAACAAAACTACTCTTGGATGGAAGTATTTTCATGACATCTGAGAAAATTCCTGCGGCTGTAACATCAGCCCCGGCTCCATAGCCGCGAAGAACCATTGGGATGGGTTGGTAATATTGGCTATAGAATGAGATGGCATTTTCGCCATCTTTAACTGAGTAAAGCGCTGATTCTTTAGGGACTTTTTCAATTTTTACAGAGCATTGATTTTTTTCAACCGTTCCAATGTAGCGTAATACACAGTTTTCAGCTTGAGCTTGTAGGCTTAATTTTTTAATCTTTTCATCCAACTCAGGTAATTTTTTCATGAATTCTTGCGTGTTTGTAGCGTCTATCAATTCTTGGGTTAATAAAGAATCAATTTTTACGTCACTTAATTCTAAATCTAGTCCTGCTTCTCTAGCAATAATAAGTACTTTTCTGGCAATATCCATACCACTTAAGTCATCGCGGGGATCTGGTTCGGTAAAGCCTTTCACTTTTGCTCTTGAAACGGCTTCTGATATAGGGAGACCTTCGTCTAACTTTCCAAAAATATATGACATCGAGCCAGATAAGATGCCCTCAAATTTGACGAGTTCATCTCCAGCTCGCAACAAGTTCCGAAAAGTATCAATTACAGGTAAACCAGCACCAACATTGGTTTCATAATTGAACTGTCTATTGGTATGTATTGCTGTGTGTTTTAACAATTGATAATATTCATAGCTCAGTGTGTTGGCTTTTTTGTTGGCAGCAACGATATGGTAGCCAGCCTGAAAAAAATCACAATAATCTTTGGCAATAGCTGTTGATGAGGTGCAATCAACTATAATGGGATTAATCATATTGGATTGTTGGCGAAATGCTTTCAGTTTTTCTTTATCAAAGCTTTGCAGATCGTTATCTAAATTATCTTTATAGTGATTCAGGTCAATACCATTCTCATTCAATAACGCACCCTTAGAATTTATGATTCCACAAACCTTTATATTGATATTTTGTTTGTTTAAGTAAGCGTATTGTTTTTGAATTTGCATTAAAAAGGCATCACCTACTAAACCACAGCCGATAAGTATTATTTCTACTTGTTGACGTGTGTCAAAAAATAATTGATGACAGCTTTTTAGTCCTCTCTTAATTCGGTCTTCTTCGATGACAGCAGAGATAGAGCGTTCATTTGAACCTTGTGCTATAGCTATAATATTGACATTAGCTATGGCCAGAGATTGGAAAAACTGTGCTGCTGTACCCCGGCGTTTTTTCATGTTATCTGATATTAATGTAATAATGGCTAAGTTATCTTTAAAAGAAATTGGTTCAAGCATTTTATTTTTCAATTCAAGAGCAAATGTTTCCTCTAAACATAGCTGCGCGAGGATTTTAGAATCAGTATCAATACAGAAACTAATGGAGTACTCGGAAGAGGATTGTGTGATAAGTACTATGCTGATATTTTTGTCACTCATGGTATCAAAAACACGGGCAGCCATACCGACCATACCTTTCATTCCTGGACCACTCACGGTTACCATGGTGATATTTTCAAGACTAGAGATGGCTGTAGCAAAATTGTCAGTTGTGTGTGATTTCTGGCTGATAATTGTACCAGGAGAGTCACAATTAAAAGTGTTTCTTATAACGCATGGAATGTCAGCTTGCATCAATGGGGTTATTGTCTTTGGATGTAAGACACTAGCACCAAAGTATGATAATTCCATTGCTTCATAGTAACTGAGTTGTGGAACCAAATAAGCTGAGCTGACTTCGCGAGGATTGGCGTTATAAACTCCATCAACATCTGTCCATATTTCGCATCTTTCAGCATCTAAGCTTATTGCAAGTAAGGCTGCAGAGTAATCAGAACCATTGCGACCAAGAGTTGTTGCTTTTCCAGATGGACTTGAAGAGCAGAAGCCTGGCATGAGCAATACATCTGCTTTGCTCTGTTTATACGCAGCGAGGTTTAACTGGCTGCGTTTATCATCTACTTCGCCACTAAAGGCATCTTCTGTTGTGATGATGTTGGCTCTTGCATCAATTGTTTTAACTTCTAATCCAAGTGACATAAGTTGTGTGTACATAAGAGAAATAGAAAGCTGTTCACCCAAGGTAATTAACCATGCATAGGTATCATCTGGGCACTGGCCAAGCAAACAAACTCCTTGTAGCTTAGCATGGGCTTCTTGAAATAAATAGTTCATGCTTGTCTGCTGTTTTTGTGCTTCGAGTCGACAAGCACAATTGAGTTTGACTAGAGTATCATTATGAAAGTCTTCTAGCGCATCAAGTTGGCTTTTCCAGTCTCCACCACTAACGGCCGTTGAAATGATGTCTATGAGATTGTCAGTTACTTTACCCATTGCAGATAACACCACTGCAAGCTGCGTTTTTTGAGAGTCTTGAAAAATTATTTGCGCTACGCTACTAATTTTATCAGCTGTGGCTAGTGAAGTGCCACCGAATTTTTTAACATGCATTTTATTTACTGGTTTTTATAGTCTTTTAAGAAATACTGACTATAGCAAATGCCGTATTTAATCTCTATTAGAAACGACTAATATAAGTAAAATTATAAGTTATGTTGAAATTTAATGTATTGAACATTACCTGAAAGGCTGTCAAAATTACTTGTTTGTGTGTTGTTAGTGTTGCTCTTTATTTGTTGTTTAGAACCAAAAGAGAATGTCGTATTTTCTGAAAAATGCCAATCAATCTCAAACCCCATGCGCGCTTGATCTGACAAAAAGTTGTTGTTTTCAATCACGCTATCTGTAATTAGTGATGCTCCAAACTTTTTGTTTTTAATTCCAAGGGCAAAAGAACTCATGTTAACATTATCAGTATTGAAACCAATCAGGTTAGCGCCATTTAATTTTCCATAATCAAGGTTAATGCCTAACTTTAATTGATTGCTTAATTTAATATCGGATGATAAGCCTATCTTATAACCTTTAAGTCTAGTGTTTGTTTCCAGAATTGATTGCCTAGAGGTCAGGGATGCTGATTTATTTGGAGATGGAACAATAGTGTTTTCTGAAGGAAGATTGAAGTAATTTTTGTAGTTCCCATCTTCAAAAAGGTTGAGGTTAATACTGAATAAGTTTGAAATACTCCAAGCCATTTGTACTTCATCTCTAAAAGTACTTGTGTTCTTAGATGATAAGGAGAAGAAGTTTTTTGGTTGTGATGCACTTGTTTTTATCCAGTCATCATTTTTGTTTATTTGCAGATGGTAATTGATAAGTTGAGGGTCAACTCGTTGAAAGTTTAATGAATCTTCATCATTTGCATAGACATGTATGGAGAACAGTGTCAATGCCAGCAATAATCGATTACAAATTAACCTCACTTTAATCTTAACTCCTAAAACTCTAAATTTTACAGATATTTAGAACACATTGTTCATGTAAAGTTCCCACGAATGTCTTCATAGTAGCATATTATCTAAAAATTACAATTAAATTTGTGATACATATCTAGGATGTGACTATTTTCTCGTTTCAACTATGTTGTTCAAGGATAAGTAGAATCAGGTTTTTTTACAAATCAATAAATGAAGGATGCTAATAAGTTCCTATCATTTCGGTATTATATCGCAGGGTTAATATACTGTAAGGTTAATACCAAAAGGTTATTATAACGAGTTTATTTCTTTAACTTGTTGTTGAGATAATGGGTAGATATTTTTAATGCGACATTTGTCTTGAAAATTCTGGTTTGGAATGCTGATAGAATCAAAGTTTGAAGATAAGATGTTGTCCATCGACTGATTTAGTTTAATGCTTGTTGAGAAATCTAGATTATTGCAATAATTATATAATTTTATGAGGTAAGATTTATTATGTGAAGCTGAAAGGGCGAAGTGTTGATTATCCAAGGAGTTCCAACCACGAAAAGAGAAGTTAATAATCTTTTTAATAGGTGCGAGTTTATTTTCACTTATATAAATATCGTACTTGTTTACAATTTTTTTAGGCATGTTTTGGCATGAAGATAGAGCTATTGCAATCAGAAGAATACTAAATCGAATGGGCTTGTTTTTCATGCAAATACTGGATAAAGAAGAGTGTCTTCTTGTTCTTTTTTGGTAAAACTGACGTATTCCCAACAATCTGTTTGTTTTAATAATTTTCGTGCCAATTCATTATTTAACGCATGTCCTGATTTATAGCCGTGAAATGCACCAATAACGGGATGACCCAGTTGATAAATATCACCAATAGCATCTAGGATTTTATGTTTAACAAATTCATCTTCATAACGTAAGCCGTCTTGGTTGAGTACGCGATAATCATCCAATACAATAGCATTATCCATGCTGCCACCAATGGCTAGGTTTTTATCTCTTAACATCTCAATATCACGCATAAAACCAAAGGTTCGTGCTCGTGATATTTCTTTTATAAAGGCATTGCTTGATAAATCAATTTCTTTTGTTTTAGTGTGTTCTGAAAAAGCGGGGTGATTAAATTCAATATCAAATTTTAGTTTAAATCCATTATAAGGTTCAAAGCGAGCCATTTTATCTTCGTGTTTAATTTCAACAGGCTTGGTTATTTTTATAAATTTCTTGGCCTTTGATTGCAGTGCGATACCTGCTGATTGAATCAGAAACACAAAAGGACCAGCACTACCATCCATAATAGGAACTTCTGAGGCGCTTAATTCGACAATGCAATTATCAATTCCCATACCACAAAAAGCTGCCATTAAATGTTCTACAGTTGCTACACGAACACCATCTTTGATGAGCGTTGTGGACATGCTTGTATCACCAACTAACTCAGCATTAGCTTTAAGGTATTTAGGTGAATTTAGGTCTGTTCTAACAAATATTATTCCAGTATCAACATCTGCTGGTTTTAGTGTAATATAAACCTTTTGACCTGTGTGAATGCCAACTCCCGTAGCTCTAACAGTATTTTTCAGGGTTCTCTGTTTTATCATTATTTTTTTCTGCAACTCTTGATTTTGTGAAGTTTAGCACATAATCGAATTTTTTTAAAATAAAGGTTGTTAATTAACCACTGACTGTATTATTTTTACCACACGGATGTGAATTTTGTCAGTTTTTTATCCACAGCTAACAAAAATTGCAGTTTCGGAGGTGAAACTGCAATTTTGGCACTATTTTCTATCAGTCTGCTTGATTACGTAAAAAAGCAGGAATGTCTAGATAATCTTCAGATAACATTTGATCCTTTTCAGCTTTAATGACAGGACTTTCTTCAATGCTGTCAATCTGCTGAGCCGCAGTTGCTGAACTAGCAACATGTGAGTTCCTTGTTGTTCTGTATGAAGGTGAAATTTCAACTCTTTCTTCAGTTGGTTTAACCAGTTGTACTTTTCTTTCTCCGTTACCATTGATTCCTGTTGCAACCACGGTCACGCGTAACTCGCCTTCCATTTCCATATCTATGGATGTACCTATAACGACTGTTGATGTATCCGATGTGTATTCTTCCACCATTTCACCAATTTCTTGAATCTCACCCAAGCTCAAATCCATACCACAGGTGACATTAACTAGAATACCCTTAGCCCCATGCATGTCAATATCTTCGAGTAATGGACTATTGATTGCTAATTCGGTTGCAACGGCAGCCCGATCATCACCTCGACCAATGCCTGTGCCCATCATTGCCATTCCCATTTCTGACATAACAGTTTTTACATCAGCAAAATCGACATTAACCATACCAGGGTTAGTAATCAAGTCAGAAATTCCTTGAACTGCACCGTGTAAAACATCATTGGATGCTTTAAAGGCATTAAGTAATGTTACATCTCTATCGAAATGACTAAGTAATTTAGCATTTGGGATAGTGATTAGGGAATCAACGCTTTCTTCAAGTTCAGCTATGCCTTTATCGGCAACCATCATTCGTCTTTTGCCTTCAAAAGGAAATGGCTTTGTTACTACTGCAACAGTCAATATGTTCATTTCTTTAGCTATTTGAGCAACCACAGGGGCTGCACCTGTACCAGTACCACCACCCATGCCAGCAGTAATGAACACCATGTCTGTTCCTTCTAATACTTCTTTTATACGTTCTCTGTCTTCCAAAGCGGCTTGACGTCCAACTTCTGGGTTTGCTCCAGCTCCAAGACCTTTTGTGACATTTTGACCTATTCTTATTATGTTTTTACATTTTGTTTTGTCTAATGCCTGAACATCAGTATTAGCACAGATAAATTCTACACCTTGGATGTCAGCTTCAACCATTTGTTGAACTGTGTTTCCACCGCCGCCACCAAGACCGATTACTTTTATTACAGCACCAGTGCTGTCATTTTCCATTATTTCAAACATTTTATTACCTCCGAAAATGTTTAAGTGAGAATACAAAATATACTCTCTGTTAGTTTTAATGAATGCATTTGCATTCTCTTTTTTTAGTTAAAAATACCTGTAAATGCGTGCCAAGCACTCACTTTTTTAAAATTCAGAAAAAAACCATTTCTTGAATTTACTCAACCAATTGCCTGATTCGTTGAGGTTGTTACCACTTTGTTCGTATTGACTTCCATAAAGAAGCAAACCGACGCCGGTTGAATGTACTGGGTTTTTGACAACTTCTTTTAACCCAGATATATTCTGTGGAGTACCAATTCTTACTGGTAGGTGAAAAATTTCTTCAGCTAACTCAACGGTTCCTTCCATTTTAGAAGCCCCACCAGTCAAAACAATTCCTGCCGCTATTAATTCGGCATAACCGCTGCGTTGTAATTCTGCTTGTACTAAGGTGAATAGTTCCTCATAGCGGGGTTCTACCACTTCAGCAAGTGTTTGCCTCGCCAATCTTCTGGGTGCTCTATCACCAACACTGGGTACAGAGATTGTTTCTTCAGCTGAAGCTAATTGGCGTAAAGCACAAGCGTATTTCAATTTAATTTCTTCTGCGTACTGAGTCGGTGTTCGCATCGCAACAGCAATATCATTGGTTACTTGGTCACCAGCAATAGGGATTGCAGATGCATGCCTGATAGCACCATGGGTAAATACAGCAATATCTGTAGTTCCTGCACCTATATCAACTAAACAAACACCTAATTCTTTTTCATCTTCTGTTAAAACAGCGGCCGATGATGCTAATTGCTCGACAATTAATTGATCGATATTGAGTCCGCATCGTGCTACACATTTGGATATATTTTGTGCTGCTGAATCTGAGCCTGTTATTAAATGAACGCGCGCTTCTAACCTTACCCCTGACATGCCAATTGGGTGTCTGATACCATCTTGACCATCAATAACATATTCTTGTGGCAAGACATGCAAGACACGTTGATCAGCAGGAATGGCAACGGCTTTTGCTGCATCTAAAACTTTATCAACATCAGTGGTGGTGACTTCTTTGTCTTTTATTGCCACAATGCCATGTGAATTAATGCTGCGAATATGAGAGCCAGCAATTCCCGCATAAACCGATTTAATTTCACATCCTGCCATTAATTCAGCTTCTTCAATGGCTCGACGAATCGACTGGACAGTTGATTCTATATCAACCACAACACCACGCTTTAATCCTCTAGAAGGGGAAGAACCAATACCTACAACTTCAAGTGAATCATCTTTGTGTTGTTCTCCAACAATAGCAACAATTTTAGAGGTTCCAATATCTAATCCAACTACTAAAGAATTGTCTGTTTTTTTAACCATTCGAGTTTCCGTATTCCTGAGTTTTTGTGACTTCTAGTTTGTTATCATCACTGTTTATTAAATTTTTATATAACTTTTGCCATTTGACTGCATAACCATTGGTGTAACGTAAGTCTATATAGCTTGGCAAAGTTTCATTAGTCTTGAGTAAAGCTTGCCATGTTTCTGCAAGTCTTACTAATTTGGCATCTTGATAATTTGTACCAATAACTATATTGATACCATTGTTTAAGACAATATTCCAACTACCAATGGAGCTTATTTCACAAGCAGTAATATCAAAGCCAATATTTTTTATGATGTCATTGAAACGCATAAATTTATTCCACACAATTTTAGAGTTGTTGGCTTTACTGTTAAAATGCGGTAATGAGGATAAATCTTCCAAGCTATCGACTTCAAAAATATCACCATTACTGTTCAATAATTTTTTTTCATTCCATACAGCCACTGCTTTATGTTCTTTGAGTCTAATGTGAAGGGTGTTAGGCCACTTTTTATTGACGCTGACATCACTTACCCATGGAATTTGCATGAGATTATCTCGAATTTGATTCGCATTTAACTTAAAAAATGAGCGTTCTTTGCTTGTTGCAACAGTCAATCTTATTTGTTCTGAATTAACCCGTTTAAATTCTGCATCAATGACAATATTGGATATTTTCCAGTGATCAGATTTTATCATTCCTGACATAAAGGCAGCCATTAACAAGAAGGTAAATGAAATCATAAGCATTGATAGTTTTGCACCTTTAGTCATTTTTTACCTCTGTAAAAGCAGTTGCTAAAATGTTTAAAACCAATTCTTCAAAATCCCAACCAATGGCTCGTGCCGCTTTTGGTACTAAGCTTGTTTGCGTCATTCCTGGTGTTGTATTGGCTTCTAAAAACCAATGTTTGCCTTTTTTGTCAACCATAAAGTCTATTCGACCCCAGCCTTTTAAATACAGTGCATTAAAGGCATTTAGAGCATCTTTTTGCAATGCTTTTTCTAGTTTTTCGTCGTAACCACTTGGACAAAAATATTCTGTTTGTGTGCTGTTGTATTTTGCTTCATAATCATATAAATCAATACTGG
>JALWML010000643.1 GCA_027083915.1 Lysobacterales bacterium
ATCCAGATTCAAAACTGGATTTCCAGCCTGTGTATACCAGCGGTTAAATACACCAGTGGTTACCGAATAATCGATCAAATAATTGTCTTGAGCAGAGACTTCTGTCGGTGTTGATGGCGACAATTTGCCTTGAGGTGCGAAATAATAACGGGATGTTTGCGAATTAACTGGCGGCCAAACTGCACTAGTCAAATAACCTTCTTCGAAAAAATTATAATACAACACATTTGGCAAAGCTTGTTCGTATCCATTGTCCTGGCCTTTTAAATAATGATCAAAAAACAACAATTGAATTTGAGCTCTCTCTTCAAGAGAAATTGATGGTGGTAATGGCATATTGCTGACTTGGTAAGGACTAGCAAGAAAATTAGCACCATGGTCATCAGGCATAAGTATCACCTTTTGACTGTTGCTATAATTCATAAAACGTTTTATCGCACCATCTGCCGAGCCAGCATCTAACCAACTGGCAAAAACAAGCATGGGAATATTGGATGCTTCTATTTCATTTTTCCAATACAAAGGAGTCGATTCAAGATAGCTGAACTCTCCACGACCATTTGCTTCTTCACCAACGATGGAATCCCTATATGGAGCATTTTGCATGGCGGGATATAGGGAGGTTGTCAAATGCTCAGAGATGGCTTGAGCCAATAAAGAACCTGTTGTATCTATATCAACTGGCACAGCACCAAGTCCCGCATCAATTTGGACATTGGCATCAGTCCATTCCAGTAAAAAACGTTCAGATACCGCTCCATAAGGTCTTGCAGGACTGTTATAAATATCCATATCATCCCAACCAACCATGACACCTTTTAAGGCAGTATTTCCTGTAGCGGTTAATAGCTCTGCCGTTGTGCCCGAATAAGACACCCCATAAGCACCAACATTGCCATCACACCAATCTTGTGCCACAACCCAATTGACAATATCGTTCATATCCAACACTTCAGTAGGAGTAAATTCACCCGAACGAGCACCAAAGGAAGCCGATGAACCTCTGGCATCGACTGCAACAATGGCATAGCCATTTTGGGTTAAAAATAAATCATCGGGGAACAAATCAGGATTCATGTCATCTTCACGACCATAACGTGTAAAGGAGAATAATGCCGGCACACTTTCTTGCAACGTTAAACCTGCTGGCAAGTAAACTGTTACTGCCAATTTTGTTCCATCCCTGACGGTCACATAGTTTGAAAATTTCACATCGCGTGTTTGAGCATTTATGCAACTACTAACAGCTAATAGCGCATAAACAAGTAGGATTAACGTGTTTAACTTTTTAAATTGTTTCATTTTCTATTTTCACCTTTTTAAATAAATGATGGGTGAAATATAGGCAATTAGAGCTTTTGAATCGTCCGTTTGGGTCAGTCAGGACAAGATAATTCGAAAATTGGACTAATCAGGACACTTTTTTTTGAAGCTTTTTACATTAGGCTACTTTATTAAGCGTTTTTAAAAATTGACTAGGTGTTTTATTTTCCCATTTTCTAAAAGCAGTATAAAATGCTGAGCGTGATTTAAAACCAGAATCATAGGCAACAGCTAAAATATTACGAGTGTAACTTTTATCGGCTAATAATTCTTTGGCGTAATTTATTCTGAGTTTATTGATGTAATCATAAAAACTGGCATTAACACCTTCATTCAACAACATAGAAGCACGATGGCGAGATATATTACAACATTCGCTTAATTTTGCTAAATTTAAATCAGGATCGAGAAATAATTCTTGGTTTAAAACACATTCTTCAAAAGTTGCTACTTCTTTAGGGTTAATAAATGATTTTGATTCTTTATTTTCTTCAGGTTTTTCAGCACTTTCAATCATCTCAACAGGTAGCTTCTGGTCTTTGTGAATAATGACCGAATAAGAAAAATACAACACCCAAGCAACCAAAGCATAATCAACAACTTCTATTTCAAAATAATTGATTAACGGCAGCTCTAAAATATCAAAAAACAGATAGATGAGAAAAACCACAATAATAGAG
>JALWML010000644.1 GCA_027083915.1 Lysobacterales bacterium
ATTTCACAAGCATCATTATAATTAATCAGCCCTGAAAAACTCATATCTATTTGATATAAAAAATAAATATAAAGCTAACACTCCAACATTTCGACCAAAGATGGTAAAATTACTGTTATTCTTTGGTCGAAATAGGGTCGTTAAATGCTTAAAAAATCACCTAATGAATCACCGCAAAGCTCATTTTTTGATTTACTCAGTCAATTAGATAATAAAAATCCACTTATTGCTCTTGGGTCTAAGCTTAATTGGAAAGAACTCGAAGAATCGTTTTCTTGCTACTACAGCGACAAAGGTCGTCGAGCAAAACCCATACGTTTAATGTGTGGTCTTCTCATGCTCAAACAACTGTACAATCTAAGTGATGAATCAGTCGTCGAGCAAAACCCATACGTTTAATGTGTGGTCTTCTCATGCTCAAACAACTGTACAATCTAAGTGATGAATCAGTCGTTGAACAATGGCAGATGAATCCTTACTACCAAGCCTTTTGTGGCATGACTACCTTTCAAACAACACCTCCTTGTCATGCAACAGAATTGGTCAAGTTTAGAAACCGTATTGGTAAAAAAGGTGTAGAACAAATATTTGGTCTATCGGTAAAGCTACATGGTCGTTTGAGTGAAGAAACTACCGTTTTGGTTGATACGACAGTTCAGGAAAAAGCCATTACCTATCCAACAGACATCAAACTTGCTATTAAAATCATCAACCGTCTGAACAAACTGGCCAAAGCCTTAGGCATTAAACAAAGAAGAACCTATGTTAAAGAAGTCAAATCTTTGCGATTAGCTTGTCGTCATTTTCGACATGTCAAAGTTCGTGCTAAAGCCAAGAAAGCATTACGACGTTTACGCACTATTGTTGGTATTTTAATGCGAGAATTAGAACGCAAAATGCCAAGAGTTCTAGTTGAAGAACAAAAGGAAAACTTTGAACTCTATACTAAAGTTATATCCCAAAAGCCAAAGGACAAGAATAAGGTTTATTCACTTCATGAGCCAGATATTTACTGCATAGGTAAAGGCAAAGATCATAAGCCTTATGAATATGGTCGCAAAGCATCTATTGTTTCAACTCATAAAAGCCAGATCATTATTGGAGTAGAATCACATGATACCCACGAGCATGATTCCAACACCTTAAAAGCAGCCTTACAAAGAGCCCATAAATTTAGAGATAAAGAAATTGAGTTGGCAGTGGTTGACCGTGGTTATAGAGGCTCAAAGAAGAAAGTGGAAACAGAAGTATTATTGCCATCACCACCGCTGAAACGAGACACCGATTACCAGCGTCAAAAGAAACGAATATTGTGCCGAAAACGAGCTGCTATCGAACCCATTATCGGTCACTTAAAACAAGATTATAGACTGTGTCGAAACTGGCTCAAAGGCTCACAAGGAGATGCCATTAACCTTATGATGGCAGCTTGTGCCTGGAATTTGAGAAAGTGGATGATTTCTTTCTTATGTCTTGAAAATAACAGGATATATTGCGTTGTTTTACATTAAAAAATCAAAACTACAAACACGCTTTTATTTTTGTCATTAAATTGAAAAACTAATGCAAGTGAAAGTGCATTTTTCAGGGCTGACTATTTAGTCTTGCCTTTTTTATTGCAGAATACCGAGCTCTAAGCAAACGCCCTATTTCACTAGATAAAGACTATTTAATCATTCGTTATGGTTTAAGTAATCCCCTGATGATAAAGCTAAATGATATACAATCAGTTAAAACCAATACAGAAGTCATTTACAGAAATGCCAAAATCAAAAGATACAACCAAGTGGGGATTCCCAATATTGAAATAACAGTTAAAAATCACACTTTTGAGAAGGTTTATTTAGGATTGAATAATCCAGATAAGTTTATAGAAGCGATGAATAAATCGCAAATGATGTAGTTTGATTAGGGCTAGTTTTTGTAGGTTTAGTTCCACCAAACAATTTAGAACAAATCAATTTTTGCATTTGTTTGAAAAGAATCCACACCCTGTAGTAC
>JALWML010000645.1 GCA_027083915.1 Lysobacterales bacterium
ACAAAAACAAAATGGCAGACAACTTTTAAGTTTTCGAGTGGTTTTATCTAAGCTCAATGAGCAATTCAGCCAATGTTTGAAGTTGCAATTAGCCAATAAAATAGCTTTGCATAATAATTTAGAAGATCCATTATTAAAATTCACATCAATTTTAAACAAAGAAACTCATATTTCTCAAACAATGAACCAACTCAGTTTATTGCGAGGAATTTTAGGATCAAATTCTCACAACATCAAAACAGAAAGTAAAGTTCGTTCCTTTTATAAGGTGGCTCACCTTGCCACTGAACTTGATGGTATGAGCCATGAAATCAATCAATTACCCTTAATTAAAAAAGCATCATTAGCCTGTCATCCTTACTATTCCCAAGAAGTGGACTTATTAATGAGCTCTGATGATAAAAATTCTGCAAAAGCATTTGATCAGTTAATCATTAAACATGTTGGTTATATTCTGCAAAATCTAAGTAAAGTCTGGCTCTATTCATTAAGGACTTCCTTTATTGGCCGTTTATTTTTTCAAAAAAACAAATACAAATATATGATTAAGCGCATGAGTTGTAGTTTTGCTTTTTTATCTGACATCACACTTATTAACTGGACATTTAAACATAAAATCAACACCAGCTTTGCCAGCCATCTTGGTGACTGTATTCAACACATTATTTCAACAATTGGCCTTTATGATTATTATGTTTCAAGCAGTGATAACACCCATACAAAAAGGCTCGCTAAGTTAACACTAAAAAATGAGTTATACGCCTCTCAAAATGCACTAAAAAACACCATAAACTTAGCCTTTAATCGTATTCCAACCCTGTTCATTAAGTTGCTGTTATTTCCAACAGGACGACCTTATCATTACATAAATGCCAATAAATCTATACACGATAATATTGAAGAGATATGCCAATCAGATGGAGATACAGAGAGCCCCTTCACCAACTACTCTCCGTTCTTAGAAAAAATATACCAAGCCAAACAAAATTTAAATCAGGCGGCTTCAGCTGAAATTGCAGTGACCAATGCTACAGGCACACCCGTTACTACTGATAATTATGAACTCCTAATCAATCGTTGTTTGGCAGCTGGCATCCTCAGCGTCGAACAATCAGAACAACTGCGAGAAGCTTACCAAAGCATCTTGGAAATTAAATTAACTAACCATTTTGGAAACCATTATGAAAAATAATTACACCGTAAAAAAAGCAGCCATACTTGGCGCAGGCGTCATGGGAGCACAAATTGCAGCCCATTTTGCCAATGCCGGCATTCCGGTCATTCTTTATGACTTACCAAGCGAAGGCAAAGACAAAAACGCTATTATCAACAAAGCCATCAAAATGTTGGGCAAAGCAAAACCAGCTCCATTAGGTTATAAATCCGTAACGCAATTAATTGAACCAGCCAATTACGAAACCGACTTGGAAAAATTATTGGAAGTGGACTTGGTTATTGAAGCGATTGTTGAACGCATGGATATCAAAAAATCTTTGTATGACAAGATTGAAGATTATATTAAAGCGGATGCCATTTTTGCCACTAATACTTCGGGTTTGAGCATTAATGCCCTATCGGAAGTTTTTCCTGAAAAAATTAAGCACCAATTTTGTGGTGTACATTTTTTCAATCCACCACGTTATATGCACTTGGTTGAAATTATTCCAACTGAAAAAACCAACCCTGAAATTATCCCTGCTCTAACTGAATTTTTAACCTCCACACTCGGCAAAGGCGTGGTTAATGCCAAAGACACACCAAACTTTATAGCCAATAGAATTGGTGTTTTCTCTATAATTTGCACCATTTATCATGGCATGAAATACAATATTCCTTTAGAAACAGTCGATGCTTTAACTGGAACATTAATCGGACGAGCTAAATCAGCGACCATTAGAACTGCCGATGTGGTGGGTTTGGACACCTTAAATCACACGGTCAACACCATGCTCAATGGCTTGCCAAATGATCCGTGGAACAAACATTATAAATTACCG
>JALWML010000646.1 GCA_027083915.1 Lysobacterales bacterium
AATTTAGATAATATCAACGAGTACACTTACTACAATCCACAATGTTTTATTTACATAAAACTATGGAAGGAATTTTTAGAAAATCTATGGAGCAATAATAGCCTTTTTATTCAAGAACCAACAGATAAGTTGCTTATTCAATTGTATGATTATTTAGATTGTCAATCAGTTTTTACAAAGAGCAAAAGACAGATAACTTCTCTTCGCAGGTGGCAACAATTTATTCATCAATGGTTTGATGCTTTTAAGATTTTGAAATCAGTACACTTTTTTGATAAAAAGTTTGAACGATTAAATTATAAGAGGTTGTTAAAAGATGGGTCCTTTGTTAAAGTGACCAGTCTAAAAATAACTAAATAATATTCTTTCATGACAAGATATAAAGCAGCATTAATTCATCTTTTTTTAAGCATTTTGGTCATTGGTTTTTTCTGTTGGATTGTTTTTTTTCTTTGGTATCCGAAACCCCTTTACTCGATTGCACATGTGATGGAGCCACTAAAATTATTGGTAATAATTGGAATAATTGTTGGTCCAATGTTAACGTTATTGGTCTTTAGTACTAAAAAGAAGGCGGCTTTATTACGTTCAGACTTAACTGTCATTATAGTTTTACAGTTGCTTACTTTAGGTTATGGAATTTATACGATTTATTTAGGTAGACCAAGTATCATCGCTTTTGCTGATGGTAAGCTTCATTACCTAGTTGAAAAATTTGCAAATAACCAAGATTTAACATATGAAGAGCTATTGCCAGAAGTTTTTTCCAAACCTAAATTGGCTTATATTCCACAACTAAAAACATTAGATATTTATTCTTCTTATGCAAATTTAGAACCCTTAACAGATAAGAGTGTTTTAAAACCTTATGCACTATCAGTTAAAAACATGAAAGCTAAGTTTACAAGTAAAATTGATGATATTGATGTGTTATTAAATACTTACCCTGAAGATGATATAAAGTTTTTTCTTCTTGATAAGGATGGAGATACCAGCTTTGTAGTTTTTTCAATGAAAGAATATAAAATTATTGATGAGTTGAAATATTAGCAATGATGAAAATCAATCAACCTAGAACAGTACGCGCTTCGCGAGGTTGGCAGTGGGTTAATCAAGGAACTCGTTATTTTTTAGCTTATAAAAGCCAATGGTTTTTAAGTTTAATGGCTTTGTTTTCAGTAACTTTATTTCTGTATGTGACTTCACCTGTTTTTCAGATTTTTCTTGTTATCATCTATCCATTGATTACAGCTGGTTTGTCAATGGCTTGTTTTGACATGGAAAAAGGTCAGCATATGTCAATTGCTTACTTAATTAAAGCAAAAGATAACCCAAATCGCATGAATATTTTTCGTTATGGTTTACTTGTGATTGTTATGATTATCATTGCACAATTATTTAGCTCTGTTTTACTGAATATTATAGGTGTATCAAACGAGGAACTTAACCTTGCTATGACTGCATTAAAAGGAAAGGAAGAAATGACCTTTGCATTAATATTTGCTTCACCAATACTAACAAAATTTGTTATTATTAATCTTTTGTTTTTGTTACCAATCATGGCTGTTAATCAAATTGCTCCAGTCTTACTCGCTTTTAGTGCTTTGACAGGACTTAATGCGTTAAAATTAAGCTTTCAAGCAGTAATGAAAAATGCAGCTGCTTTTATTGTTTATGCCAGTATCTATTTAATTTTTTCACTCATATTGGTTTTATTTTTAAAAATGGTGATGGCTTTTTTAATCATGGTATTAGGTGAAAATTCGAAGATTGCTTTATTAATTTACATGGGATTATTCATGGTCAGCATCATGTCAATTGTTTCATTGTCTTATTGTTCAGCTTATGTCGCATTTAAAGAAATATTTACAGGAGAAGACTAATGGTCTTACTTTATACACCCGAGCCTGAGCTGGGAAAAATTATGCCTGATTTTAATTTATTAGGGGTTGATAACAATTGGTGGACTATGGAAAAATCCATGGGAGAAAA
>JALWML010000647.1 GCA_027083915.1 Lysobacterales bacterium
ACTGCTCCTATCTACTTCGACAGTAATAAGCCTAAACTCAAAACCCTGTTTTGTTAATCCTTTCAAATAAGTTAATACTTGAGAATCAACCAATGGCTCGCTGATACTGTTATAAGAAATATAAACAACTTTAGTCATTGAGAACAGCCCCTATATAATCTTCAAAAACTGGGGCAAGCACATTGAGTGAATACTTTTCTTGCACTATCTTTAAAGCATTTTCAGAAATTTTTTGCCTTAACTTAGGCTGACTTAAGAGTAACTGCAAACTCTCTCAAACCACTGCTGTGTTGAATCAACTAAAAAGCCAGTCTCACCGTGGATAATTAATTGCTTGTTAAAACCAATATTGGTGCAAACAGCAGGAATACCTGATGCCATATAAGTTCGTGCTTTCCCGCCTGATTTACCTTTTGACCACTCTTCATTAGGTAAAGGCATGACTCCAACACTAAATTCTTTGAGTAAGTCATTTTCAGCCTCAAGTGACCATTGCTCATGCCTGACTTTTATTGTTTTAGACTTAAAATTGCCACCGCCAATGATTAACAACTCTAAATTATCAAAAGAACCTGCTAATTGCTCTAATGGTTCTCGAATAAACTCTAAGTACTTTTCTGTTGAAGGAGAACCCAACCAACCAATAACCAGTTTATCACTGGCTAAATGTTCTGCTCGGGGAGTGATTTTAGATAAATCTTCAGCAACCACCATAGTTTTGGCACAAGTACAAAACTGAAGCGCCTGCTTTGCTAGGTAATCATTGCCAGCAAAGACACAATCAACTTTGGAAAATATTTTCGGGATTCTTTGCGGATTCTTAAACTTGTCACTCATGGGGGTTGATGAACTCGGTTTGAAAATAAATAAAGCATCATCGTAATCAAAAATCATCTTTTTGCTCAATTTTTTACACAACCATTCAAACCACAGGGGTCCAAAAGGCAGCGCTTCTCGCTGCATATAAACCACGTCATACTTGACTAATTTAAATGCGTCTTTCAAACGCCTTAATACCCCCTTAAAAACCATCCACAATTTAAAAAACAATCGCCCCTTTTGATAAATTGATGCAAAATCTTTATCCGAATAAAAAGAGGAGACATCACACAAGTGACCTTTAGACTTTAAATAAGGCACATATTGATAAACACGGTAACGACTACTGGCTCCAGCAACGGGGTACTTGGTTAAAAACAATATTTTCAAGACAGAAAACCCTGATAAAGTTCAGTCCATGACAGAGCAATGGCACGGGCAGAAAAGTTTTCCATTGCGTATTTTTGCCCAGAACGTGCCAACTTGGTTTTCAATTTTTCATCTTTCAAAATTAACTGCAATTTTTCAACCATTTGATCATTATCACCTTTTGTAAACATTAAACCAGTTTCATTATCAACCACCAATTCTGCCAATCCTCCAGCGTCACTGACAACAACAGCTTTACCAAGCATCATTGCCTCAGCAGCAGCCATGCCAAAACCTTCAAATAAAGATGGTAAAACAACGAGTTGAGACTGCGCCATAACAGAAAAAAATTGGGATTGAGGTAAAACGCCAGTGATTGTAACAGTTTTTTCTAATTCCAATTGTTTAATTTTGTCAGATATTTTTGACTCAAGAACTCCTCCGCCAGCAAAAACCCAAGGAAAAGTAAATCCAGCACCCTCCAACTTCTTGATAACATCTAGCAAATCCATGTGACCTTTTTCAGCAACCAATCGCCCCGGGACAACGATTGAATCATTGCACCTAACTTTTAGAGCCGGCACATTAATTGGATTTGAAATAACAGAAACATCTTTTAAATGATAATGATGTTGATAATGTTCTTTTACCGCCTTTGATACAGCAACATGGCAATTTATTAGATGCTTTGCAATAAAAGTAGCCACGTGTTTTTTTATCTTTGCCTTAAACGAATGTGCAGGTTGCGCCAAATAACCCAAATTATGCAGAGAGTTAACCCGCTTAAATGAACCTGATAA
>JALWML010000648.1 GCA_027083915.1 Lysobacterales bacterium
TATCAAGTAAATATAAAAATAATATCAAAATATGTGATTTTTTTATGACAATAACTTATGGCACTGCTTTATTAGTTAAAATTAAATATAATGTACGTAAATGTTAGTTTGATAAATTATGAGCTAATTCTAAATCCCACCGTATGCTCTTAATAATACTCTTTCTCTCTCTCTTTATTATTAAGAGCTGCGCCCCCGATAAATTGAATGATTTTCTAAGAAAACTCAACTATCTTATTTCTACCAGTTGATTTTGCTTTATAAAGAGCATCATCTGCACATTTAATCATGTCATCCAAACACTTTTTTCTACCCAAATGGCATAGACCAATAGAAATGGATACGGTTAATTTTTTGATAGAAAGAGTTTGTGATATATTCAGTACCTCAAGACGTAATTTCTCTACTATTTGATAGACATCCTTTTTGTTGCTAAATTGGATGCCAAGAATAAATTCTTCACCACCAAAACGACCAATAATACAGTTTTCTGGGAGAGACGAGACACAAATCTTACCAACTGCTTTGAGTACACTGTCTCCAACTTGATGACCATATTCATCATTTATTTTTTTGAAATGATCAAGGTCTATCATTGCTAAAGAAAACTCATCATTTGGTTTTAATTGTGAAAAGATTTTTTCCAACAATTCCAGAGATTTAGTACGAGTCATTACTTTTGTTAGACCATCAATACTTGCAATTTTTTCATAGAATAATTTATTTCTTCTGTACCAATAGGCAAAAAATGATAAGAGAGCAATAGTTGTAAGTGCAAGGATGAGGTTGAAAGTTAATTTATTATTTTTTTGTACTTGGTTTTGAATTTTAATCTTATTCAATTCATTTTCTTGAGTCAAAATTTTATTTTGCTGTTCTTTGTTTTCAATTTCATATTTAGAACGTATTTGATGCAACTGTTTGGTACTTTGTTTTGCCAATTGCATCGTTTCCTTATTCATAACATTCCACAATTTATTATAAGCTTTTTCATAATTACCTTTAAGTGCGATTACTTTCGTTTGTTGTTTTAAATAGGATAGGTAATGTAATGGTTGATTTTTTTCATCTATGAACTTGAGTGATTCATCACTATAAAATTGAGCTTCTTCTGGGTTATTTAAGGTGACATATAAACGGCTAAGAATCATGTTCATATCAAATAATATCATTTTGTTGCCAGATTTCTTAAATATTTCCATTGATTTGTGAATTAGAGATTGTGCATAATTGTATTTTTTTTGATTAATTGCAATACCCGCTAATTCTTTCCATGCGTACGCAGCACCTTGTTCATCGTTTATTTCTACCGAAATATCTGCAGATTCTTGCAGTTGCTTTATAGCCAGTTCGGTTTTACCAACAATACCATGTGCGCGACCCAACCCATATAGAGCAATGCTCAATTCAATCCAATTATCACTCTTTCGGTGATAATCAACTGCTTGTTGAAAATAGGGAATCGACAATTCAGCTTCTTTACGGTATTCATAGACTAAAGCTATAACACCGGCAACAGTTGCTGGATGGATTAGATTTGACTCTTGTGCTAAATGGTAGGCTTTTTGTAACGTTTCAAGAGCCAATAAATAATCAGTTAAACTGATTTGTATGTATCCATTTACGATAAGCGCATCAATTTCCAGTGCAATATCATCATGGTTTTGTGCCCAAGTCACAGCATTTTGAGCCTGTGTTAAGCCTTTAGCTGGCGTTCCATTGCTATCATAAGCAATAGATAATTTTAGCTGTAGTTTATGGTATAACCAAGGTTGTTGTTCCTTTGATAAATAACTCAAACCAGTTTGGGCATGATTTATTGCTTCTTTTGAATAGACTAAAATATTATAGACATCACTTAAAACTAAATGATACTGAGCTAACTCAATTGCACTTGAATTTTTGTCAGGGGCATTTGCTAATAATTGTTTAAGAACGGAATCAGGATGAGTCTGAATTTCGTCATTAAGTTTTTGATAATAAGG
>JALWML010000649.1 GCA_027083915.1 Lysobacterales bacterium
TTTTATTCATGTTATTTTAACCAAATCATACTTGCCATTCGACCCGTTTGCCCATCTCTTCTATACGAATAAAAAAGGTTTTTATTGTCATAAGTGCAATAAGGGGATTGTGAGATTTGTGTAACTTCCAGAAATTCGAGCTGTGTAACGGCTATCTTTTTTAAGTCGGCATGCCATTTTTTCTTTTTGTCCAAATAGAAACAATGGGCAAAATCTTTATTTTTGACAACAAATTTATGCCTAAATGCTTCATCCACACGATAGGGCTTGTAGGAAATACACGGACCTAACCAACATTGCAAGGTCTTAGGTTCAATGCCAAGTTTTAAAACTGTTTGTTTTAATATATCTGCATAGAGACCTCTCCATCCACAATGTACTGCAGCAACAACGGTTGAATCTTGGTTGGTGATTAAAACCGGTAGGCAATCCGCCGTTAAGATGGCACAAACTATATTCTTTTCTTTGGTAAAACAGGCATCGGCTTTAAATTCACCGTGAAACTTGGGTTTGTGATGGTATTCAACGACTTTATTACCGTGTGTTTGTTCCATAAAGGTAGGCTCATGAGGAACTTCAGTAATGAGACTAAGGTTTTTTTTTGCATTCTCATCATTACTGAAAACACCTAAATTCATGGAATCATAAGGTTTTTTACTAACGCCACCAAGGCGGGTTGATTGCATTGAACCAACCGATTGATTGCAAAAAATGTCTGGTTTAATTATCATAAAGTTAATTATAGTGCTTTTTTAGAAATTATAACTACCTATTTTTGTTTTGTTTTACTATAATGTTTGCAATTGTAACTTTAATGTTTGGGTAGAATCTTGTCTATTAAGCTTTTGAAAATGAACAAACTATTACTTTCCGTGCTCATATTTGGCACGATTGGTTCTGTTTGTGCGCAAAAACAAAGTTTAGGTTCGGATGACTTTATTTCATCAAATAATACAAGTCAGGCAACAAGCGTTGTTGATCACCCTGCTAATTCATTTGTAGAGTTGGATTTTTCTATAGCCCAAGGAGAGTCTTGGGATACAAGGGGTCAAGCTAACAACATGATTGCCAATTGTATTGATGGCTCATATATTACTGGTTTTGAGACATCCAATGTCGTTATTGAAACTGTAGGGAGAAGTTATTTTTCAGAAGCTATTATATATTTTAGTGATTCGCAACAAGGCAGTAATGGAATAGAGTTTGCTGTTGGATCTGGCAACAATGCTTCTGGTATCTCTTCTTTTAGTACAACCAGCTTACTTGATATTTCAGATTTGAATCACCCCGATGTTGTGTCTCTAAGTGATAATAAATTTTATCTACAGTTTTACGAAGTGACCGATGACATTCCCAATGGTATTGATGCACGTTTTACCAGTGGAAAACTCAAGGTTTGGGGTGTTGACTTAGTAGCGACGGCAAGTTGTCCATTTGTTGCAACAGTGGCAGAAGCTGACTTATCGGTTTCTTATCTTTCGGATAAAACTAATGGGTTTTCAGTCGGTGATAATTTAGCTTTTGAACTAACAGGAACTAATAATAGTGACAATGATGCTATTAATGTCGTTGTAGAAAATACATTATCAGAGAGCTTACAGTTTTTGGATTTAAGTTGTGATAATGGTTTTTCAACATCAGATGCTAGCGTTGCACAATCTGTATTAATTGGTGATGTCTCAGCAAATTCTAGTTTTGTGTGTACCATAAATGCACAAGTACTGGATATGAATGATATAAGTGCTTCAGTTCATGTCACTTCAGATAATGATAATGATTTAAGCAATAATTCAATTGTATTAGTAGTTATGGCAGGAGCTCAGTCTGTACCAGTCGCTAATTGGTATATGCTCAGTGTTCTTTTCTTTTTACTAATTACTTCTGGATTATATTTCAAAAAACTACGTTAATTTTCAGGGTAGTAAACATCCCAATCACCATCATCATCTCTATTTATTCCGTCAAAATCTCGTAGTTCATCCAATAAATCAAGAATATCATTAGGCAACTTGCTTTTAAAAGTCACAAGTTTATCTTTTTGCGGATGAATAAAAGCCAAAACTTTGGCATGTAAGGCTTGTCGTGGGAAGTTTCGAACGACATCCTTTAAGCCAGCTTCTAATGTTGGCTCCACTCGCAAATGATTACCATAAACAGGGTCGCCTAGCAATTGGTAGCCAACATAGTGCATGTGCACGCGGATTTGATGAGTCCTTCCTGTTTCTAAATTAACCTTTATGGTCGTGTAATGCCGAAAGTTTTCTATCACTTCAAAATTTGTAACTGCACGCTTGCCATTGACCGAAATAGCCATTTTAGTGCGATGAGTTTTATGTCTTCCAATGGGCATATCTATGCGATTATCCTTTGCTAAAACTCCTTTTACAATAGCAAAATATTGCCTTGTGACCGTGTGTTCTTTAAGCTGTTCAACTAAAGAATTGTAGGCATTGCTAGTTTTTGCTATGACCATCAGTCCACTTGTCATTTTATCTAATCGGTGTACGATACCGGCTCTTGGTAGGAGTTTTTGCGTGTCATTGTGGGCCAATAAACCATTAAGGATAGTTCCGTCAGGGTTGCCTGCACCTGGATGTACAAGCATTCCGGCAGGTTTATTGATAACTATTATTTCATCATCTTCATAGTGTATGTTTAAATCGATCTTTTGGGGTTTATCTTCAATCGCAGCTTGGATGGTGACATTGATTTCAATGGATTCATAGCCTTTGAGTTTTTGTTTTGGTTTACAGGGATTCGAATTGATTAATATTTCACCCTTACTAATCCATTTTTGAATAGCTCCACGTGAGTATTCAGGGAACTTTCTAGTTAAATACTGGTCAATTCTTAATCCGGCATCTTCAGGGTTTGCGCGTGTGTTTTGTGCAATAATTTGGTTGTTTTGTTGGTTCATCGCTGTATTTTACAGTATTATGTCGATTATATTGAATGTGGATAAAATTAAATGAGAAAAATAGTTAGTTTATTTGTTGTTTTAGCTTTAATCTTTAGTATTACAGCTTGCAAGAAGAATAAAAAGAAGTCATCGGTTGAAGTAACACGATACAGTGCTGAAACTTTGTATAAAAAATCTAAAAAATACATGGAATTAGGAATTTGGGATAGCGCTATTTTAAGTTATAAAAATTTACGCAACCAATACCCATTTGGCCGTTATGCCGAACAAGGTTCTATAGAATTGGCTTATTGTTATTACCGTAACTATGAAACAGAATTGGCTATTTCCACATTAGAACGTTTCATTAAGAATTATCCAGCTCATGAACATTTAGATTATGCCTATTATTTAAAAGGTTTAATCTATTTTGAGAGTGAAAGGGGCTTGATGCAAAGAGTTAATCCAGATCCAACTATTGATCGAAACCAAGAAAATGCAAAACAAGCATTTGTGGCACTTAAAACATTCGTTGAAAAATTCCCTGATAGTGAGTATGCAGCAGATGCGGAAAAAAGAATGGTTTATACACGCAATAAATTAGCGGCTTATGAAGTGCAAGTAGCAAAATATTATTTACGTAGAAAAGCTTATGTTGCGGCCATTAATCGCAGTAAATATGTGATTGAATCTTTTCAAAAAACTCGCTATGTTGCAGATGCATTAGCGGTCATGACAACAGCCTACAAGGAGCTTGGTGAAGACGAATTGGCAAAAACAAGTTTATTAGTTTTACAAGAAAATTACCCAAATCACAGTTATTTGCAGGGAGAAGAGTTGGATTTAAAAACCAATGTTTTCTCATTGAAAGATCTGTGGATATTTGGTAACAAAGCAGATTAACAGTGGATATCACCTCTGCGGCTATTTTGTTGTTTCTTATATTGGATCCTTTGGGAAATATTCCAATATTTTTAAGTTACCTCGAAAAAAGCCAAAAAAGGTATCGAATCCTTGCACGAGAATTGATTCTGGCATTGGTGATTCTCTACATATTCTTATTTTTTGGTAAACAATTTCTTGAAGCATTACATTTAAAGCAAGAAGCGGTCGCCATATCAGGTGCTATCATTCTTTTTATCATTGCATTGAGAATGATTTTTCCAGTGAGTAAACAGTACGGCGATGAAGAGATTGAAGGCGATCCTTTATTGGTTCCACTAGCTATTCCTTTGGTGGCAGGTCCTTCTATTTTAGCAACACTCATCATGTTAGTAAGTCAACATCCCGATAAAAAAACCGAGCTGTCTATTGCCTTGTTTATCGCTTGGTTTGCTTCAGCTGTGATATTGTTTTCTGCTACAGCAATGCAGAAGTTTTTAGGAAAGAGAGGAATGATAGCTATTGAGCGTTTGATGGGTATGGTGCTTATCGCTATAGCTGTGCAAATGTTTTTGGATGGTTTAAAGTCTTTTTTAACTCAATAAAAATTTAAGTTTTTGAGTTTATGCCAAGTAAGTCTTTTTTGTTCTTGGTCTTTCAACATGTCACTTAACTTAGCTAAGTGTATAACCTTTTGTGTATCGGCTTGATTGACATCATCAAAAATTAATTGATGAGTTTTTGTCGTCACTTGAACAACATTGTTTTGTTCTACCTGTATCATGTCATTAGTTAATCTCACCGCCTTTGCTTGTAATATTTTTCGCAGTAGTGCCTTTTCTTCATGAGTTATTTGGTAGACAATAGCAGCATCATTATCTGCTTTTTGCCAATAAGTAAGGCCGATTTCTTGAGCCAATTGCGAAGTTAACATCATTGTTTTAACTCTTGGGCTAATGCTTGTGTAATTTCTTCTAAAGACTTTGAAACACTTGCGACAAAAGCTGGCATGGTGTTCTCAGATAATTCTTGTTGTTGGGAATATGTTTTCTGAAAAAGTGTATTGTTGTCGCCATCAATCAATGTAAAAGAAATAGAGACTTGAGAGGTTTGTCCCTTTTTTTCAAGCTTTAATATGGTGGCTTTTAGTGTTTTATCCTGCTGTTCAGGAGATACATTAAAGGTTTTAACTAAATAATTTTGAAGTAATATTTTTGGAGAATCTATCCAAAAATTATGACTGAGCTGTAATAAAGCGCCATCAGCTTTTTGAGCAACCATCGGACGGTTGCCTAAAATTCCCATGGCTGATGGTCTTTGCACATTAAAGTCTGGATTAGCCATTATCACCTGGGGTTCATTAAAGCGGTAATAGAGTTTGTCAGCAATTTTCTTAGAACCAAGTGAGCACGATGTAAATGTACTGATTAAAAATAAAGAAAGTAGTATTTTCATTGGTCTTCATCCGCAACTTTTGACTTGTTTTTGAAAATTAGATTGGAGGGATTTTTTCTAATAATTTCAGTAGCTTCATTAATATTCATGCTAGCACTCTCAATTTCATTACCTATGGTATCTGCCTTTGTTGAGAACATGCTCATCATTTTAATGGTGATATCCAATAATTCTGAGATTTTGATGTTGCTGTTATTAATCATTTTGTCACCAGATGAAATCAATTGATTAACATTGTCAATGCTTGTTTCTAACCAGCCACCTGTCGCAGAAAGTTGTGAGGTAACTTTTTCTAAATTTGCAATAATATTATTGATGCCATCAATGTTGCCTTGGTCTAACAGTTTATCAGCTGACTTGACAAGCTTATTGATATCTTTAACAAGACCATCAATTGAATTTAATATCTCTGGAATTTGGGTATCTAATGTTTTAGTCAAATTATCAGTTCGTTCATAAACTAAATCAAATAGAGGAACTATTTTATCTTTGTTCAATGCTTCAAAGTCAGAGGCGAGTTTACTAACACTTGCCATTATATCATCGCCAACACTGCCTTTAATCTCACTGTTTGGTTTTAGATAATGAGTGCTTTTTCCCGCAGAAATATTAAGTGACATATCGGATAACAAGCCACTAGATGCTATCTTTGTGACACTATCATCGGGTACCTTCCACCCTTCTTCTAATGAATACTCTGTTTTAAACATGAGTTTTCCGTCGCTTGTTTCGGGTGTAATGGATTCTATTTGACCAACGCGATAACCTTCATAATAGACTGGATTTCCATAACCAAGACCTGTTACGTTATCAAAGTAACTGTAATAAATTTCGGCATCACTATTCTTACCACCCATTTTCAGTAATAAGAAAATACTCAGTCCGCCAATGATAAGGGTAAATAAACCCACTAAAAAATAATTGTTATAAACTCGTTTCATGAGATTGTATAATTTTCCTGTGTTAGTCTTTTGAGGTATTCCTCAGGGTCAACGGTGTCATTTCGTGCACGTCTTTCTAAAAGATCTTGTACCCGCTGGATTTTAGAGTTTTTAACTTCTTCCACCGTTCCAGTTAATAGTATCTTACCTTGATCCAATACGGTAATTTTATCAGCAATTTTAAAGGCAGAGTCTAATTCATGAGTGACAACAACCATTGTCATGCCCATTGCATCACGTAATTTCAAGATGAGGTCATCTATTTCTGATGCAACAACTGGATCTAAACCAGCTGATGGTTCATCGAAGAATAATAGCTTTGGATCCATGACAATGGCGCGTGCCAAGGCAGCTCTTTTTATCATACCACCAGAAAGCTGTGAAGGCATGAGTTTTTGGAAACCACCAAGATTAACCACTTCTAATTTCATGCGGCTAATGATTCGTATCGTGTTTTCATCTAAATCAGTAAATTCGGTTAAGGGGAATGCAACATTTTCACCAACCGTCATGGAAGAAAAAAGAGCACCATTTTGAAATGAAACACCTATTTTGCGTAATAATTCGTGTTTTTCATGAAACTTCAGTTTATCTAAATCGTGACCTAAAACAGAGATAGAGCCTGAGGTGGCTTGATAAAGCCCCATGATATGCCACAGCAATGTACTTTTACCCGAGCCAGAACCTCCCATAATGACACGAATTTCACCTTCTTCAACATCTAAATCAACACCATCAAGGATTTTGCGTTCGCCATAATGGGTGACAAGTTTTGTTATTTTTATTAAATTAGTACTCATAATGCGGCTTGTGTCAAAAAGTAACTAAAAACCATGTCAGCGACAACAATGGAGGCAATGGAGGCAACAACAGCTGTGGTAGTTGCTTTACCCACGCCTTCAGCGCCACCTGTAACGTTAAAACCAGTTGTTGCACCAACAAGCGCAATAATAACACCAAAAACGATGCTTTTTACTAACCCTTGGGTAATATCATTAATGGCAAGCACGTCAAAAGATTCATTCAAGTAAGCCATTAATGACATGTCCAAAGAGTCAATACTAAAAAAAGCACCGCCAAGTATTGCCATAAAGTCAGCAATTAAAATTAATAAAGGCATGGAAATAATCAATCCCAATAAAGGTGGTAAAACCAAATATCGGACAGGCACAACGCCCATAACCCTAAGGGCATCTATTTCTTGAGAGACAACTTGTGAGCCAATTTTTGCAGCCAACGCAGCTCCTGAACGACCGGCAACAATAATACCAATAATAAGTGGAGAGAACTCTCTAGTCACTGATTTGGCAATAGCAAGTAAAACTTGAGACTCGGCGCCAAAATCGGCAAAAGCATAGAGTAACTGAATGGATAACATGACACCAACAACAAAAGCTAGAGCCATTACAATAGGTAATGCATCAAAACCAATAACACGAACCTGTTCAGCGACCTGAGCTAAGCGTAGTTTTTGTTTATACTTTCGACCAAAAAATAACCAATAAAAGCTATCTAGTAATAAGCGAGTGGCAAAGCCAATTCGTTCGATAGCTAAAATGATTGAGGCACCAATATTTTCAATAAAAAGTTTCATTAATTAAGAGATGGTAAATACTTTATCTAGGCGTGCTAATTCCATAATAGCCCTAACTTGTGTACTGGGTTTTGTTAAAATGAAGTTTTTGCCGTTTGATTTTGAAAACTGTAATCCTTCAACCAATGAAGCTATACCGGATGAGTCAATATAATTAACACCAGATAAGTCAACAAAAACAGTATCGTTTGTTTTAAGCGCAGCTAAGATTGTTTTTCTTAATTCATGTGAGTTGGATAAGTCTATGTCACCGGTTGCATAGATAGTACAACCATCGGCGGTATTTTTAAAACTAATATTTTCCATGATAATAGGTGGTTAAGAATAACCTGTTATTTTATCATGAATTGTTTACTTTATTCTATTTCTTCCTGAATTTTTAGCATTGTACATGGCTTTATCGGCTTCCATAAAGAGCCCTTTAAAATCTTGTTGATTACATTTGTATTCACTGACTCCAAAACTAGCAGTTAGTTGTATCGTTTGGTCATCAAGTTTAAAAAGGTGTTTTTCAATCTTTTGTCGTATTGGTTCAAGTTCTTTAAGAGCAGTTTTTTTATCTGTATTTTTCTTGATTAAGACAAATTCTTCTCCACCCCAACGACCCATTATCTCATTGTGTTTAAGGGATGAGTTGATTAAGTGTGCAAACTGACTAAGAATTTTATCGCCATAATAGTGGCCAAAATCATCATTAATTTTTTTGAAATAGTCAATATCAATTATAACCAATGAAAAAACAGACGGTTTTCTCTTACATCTTTTAATCTGGTTATATATAATTTGTTTAGTTAACTTTCTATTGGGTAATTGTGTTAGGTCATCTGTTAATGCAACTTGTTGATAATTGAGCATCCACTTTTTTGTACCAATAAAGATAAAAATAAAAGATGCGATGAGGGTTAATTTTTCCATAAAAACAGTATAAAGAATACTGTGAATAAAGATTTGGTCTATGGAATCAACGAAGTAAGAAACGAAAAGCAAATAATAGCCTAATGCTAATGTTTTATAAAAAGATAGTTTTTTAAAGGGTTGGATGGAATATAATAGGTATAAAGCA
>JALWML010000650.1 GCA_027083915.1 Lysobacterales bacterium
GATTGCGATGAAAATTGAAGGTAATAACTAGTTATTGACAAGATTTTCACCAAAAAGCAGCGGAATTTATACAATTTTTATGCGTCATACGAATACTTTCACAGTCTCTTAACTTCACTTACCCCCTAATATTGGGGGTTCATGAAATTTCACAATTACCTAAAATACTCCCAATACATAAATTTGGAGAAGTAATTATGAAATATCTTTTAGTCATATTCACAATAATAAGCATAAATGTACAGTCGCAAGACTGGAGTTTTGTAGAAGACTTGGCTCCCATAGAGTCCGCCGAAAGTGATTTTGGTATTAATATGGTATTTGCCGATGATAAATTGGTCGTTTCATGGCCGCGTATATTTACCAGAGGCAATGACGCAGATAACTGTGGTGAGGTTATCACTTACACAAAAGACAGTGATGGAAAATACCAAGAATTAGCCCGATTAACAGCTGAAGATTTAACTGGCTCATGCACAAACGGAGATGGCTTTGGCTTTGGTTTATCTTATAATGATGGCAGGTTGGTCATTGGTATGCCAGCAGGTGTTCGTGGTTCATTAGGTCAAAGTGGTGGCATGACTGATGCTGATTCTCGAGTTTTCATAACGACATTTGAAAATGGCAATTGGTCATTACAGCAAGAATTGACTGCGAATGACTTAAGCAATGGTGTTGGCATGGGTTTTCATGTGGTTATGGATGGTGACGTATTGTTAGTTTTCGGGCATGAATACGACACAATATTCGGTTTTACATTCCCTGTAGCAACAGCTGTCTATGTTTTTGAAAATAACGGTACTGAATTCCAACAAACTCAAAAGTTAGAAGAAGACTTTCACCTTTTCGGCCAAGACTTTGATTACGAAAATGGTCAGATAATAGTGGGTGCATGGGGTGAACAAGCCGTAACCCAACCCGGTCGAATATACGTCTATGAAAAAAATGGATCAAGCTGGGAAGTTGTACAAACTATAAATGATACGCGCAATTCAAATTTAGGCAATCAAATTGAAATATTAGGTGACACAATGATTGCAGGAAGTGTACAAGCAGGAGGCGTAGGTGGTGTCACAGTTTTCAATAATACTAATGGGCAATGGACTGAAACTCAATATATTCAAGCAAGTGACAGTCAATTTAATGACCAATTTGGCATCATGTTGCAAATAGATGAGGACGAATTATTTGTTGGTGCAGGTGCTGGTGAAGATGCCTCATTAACACTTGGTGCTGTTTACACATTTAAAAAAGGAAGTGATGGTCAATACGTCGAACAACAAAAACTTATCGCTCAAAATCCAACAAATCTTTATGATAGGTTTGCAGGAAATTTAATTTTCAATGACACTGATTTATTGGTTAGTTCAACAAGCGGTGGATTTGATAATGCTGATGTAACTTCTTATCATCACTTTTCTAGAGATGGCGTTACCACACCTGCAAAATATTCTGTCAATGCAAAAAACTCAGGATCGTGGGTTGTTGAAGGTGCTGATAACCAAAATATAAACATAGAAATACTTAACGATGGTCGAGCAGTTATTTTTGCCAGCTTAAATCATAACAGTGATAATCTTTGGTTGTTTGGTGTTGGTGAAATCAACAACCACATTATCGACTTCACGCATGTCTACAGCACAAATGGAGCACAATTTGGTTCTGTATTTGCATCTGCCGATGTCAATATAGTTGATGAAGGAGAAGCACAATTAGTCTTCAACTTATGTAACCAAGCCACTTTCAGCTACAGTCTGGCTGCTATTGAAAGTAATGAAATTGAAATCAGCAAAGCCTTGGAAATTCCAGGAAATGAATGCGCAACAACCAACAAATCTTTGCAAATTGGAATGTCTGGAGCATGGTTTGACCCAAGTCGATCTGGTGAAGGGTTCACTGTTTATATTAGCGAACAAAATGGTACTCAAAAGGCAGATATTACGTGGTACACCTATGATAATAACGGCAATCAACTCTGGTTATCAGGTCAAGGTTCCGTATCAGATCAAAGCGTTACCATAACTGAAATGAAACAGTTTACGGGTGCGCATTTATTTAGCGGAACAACGCAATCAACACTATACGGAAGTTTGTCAATGAGTTGGAATGATTGTAATCAAGCCGTTATTGACTATGATTTTACGGTCAACAACTTAGGTACGGGTCAGTTTAATGTTAATCAATTGACCAACCTTGATAATACCCAATGTAATTTAGCTAAGAAGTCTTTGAATAATTAAATCGGGGAGTAAAAAAAAGGGGTATGAATTTATCATTCATACCCTTTTTTTTTTAGATTGTTTGTAAAGAGCTATTAAAGTAATTTATCAATCTGAGATAAATGTTCTTGAATTTGGCTTTCTGTTAAAAAACTACCAGTAAATGAATTTTTTACCAATTGCACGATATCTTCTTCTGACAAATCTAATGCATCTGCTACAGCAAAAAAGTTATCATTAACATAACCACCAAAATATGCAGGGTCATCGGAGTTAATCATGGCATTAAGGCCTTTATCAAGCATGGTTTTAATAGGGTGTTGCTTTATGTCACTAACCACTTGCAATTTAAGATTTGATAATGGACATACGGTTAAAGTTAAATTCTTTTGCTTGATGTGTTCAACCAACTTGTCGTCTTCTAAACAGCGGTTGCCATGATCAATTCTGTCAATATTGAGCACATCAATGGCACTCCACACATACGCAGGAGGACCTTCTTCACCGGCGTGGGCGACTTTTAACAAACCCAACTCTTCGGCTCTTTTATACAGTTTGGTAAACTTCTCAGGAGGATGATCCATTTCCGATGAATCCAAACCGATTGCCTTGATTTTATCAAGATGAGGAATTGCTAGTTCTAGTGTTTCCAGACATTCTTCTTCGCTTAAATGGCGTAATAAACTAAATATCAAAAAAGAGGAAATACCAAGCTTGGCTTGACCATCAAGTAAAGCCCTATGAATACCATTGATAGCCGTATCAACCGAAATACCTCGCTCTGTGTGTGATTGTGGGTCAAACATAATCTCAGTATGCACGACATTATCGGCTTGTGCTTTAAGTAGATAAGCCCAGGTTAAATCGTAATAATCTTGCTCGGTTTGCAGGACATTAACACCTTGGTAATAAATATCCAAAAATTCTTGCAGGTTATTAAACTCATAGGTCGCTCGTAATGATTCCACCGAATCATGCGGCAAATCAATATTATTGCGCTTGGCAATAGCAAACATTAATTCGGGTTCAAAACTGCCTTCAATATGTAAATGCAATTCTGCTTTAGGTAATTTTCTTATTAGTTGTTGTATTTTATTCATTTTTTCTTTTGCCTCTTTTATCTTTCGGGTCTATTTTAGTTTCAATTGATAACACACCCGTTTAATTTTGCTTTTAACGAAGTCTGGTGAAATACTTTTATGCGTTAAGTCTTCTATTTCAAAATAATCATTCAACTCTTCGTCTAAGATAAATTTTTTGTAGTTGTTTGAAAATAATATCATTCCATTTGGGTTAAGTACCATTTTACACGCAAGTAACAATTGTTTGTGGTCACGCTGCACATCCCAATCAGTTTCACGCGAATGAGAGTTTGAATAAGTTGGTGGATCAACAAATATCATATCAAATTTTTGTTTACAATCACCCAGATAGTCCAACACATCGCTACGCACGAGTTTGTTACTGAAGACATTCATGCGATTAATTTTGAAATTTTCTTGTGCCCAACTTAAATATGCTTTGGAGGTGTCAACACTAACTGTTGAAACCGCACCACCTTTTGCAGCTGCTACTGTAACACTGCCTGTATAGCTAAATAAGTTAAGAAATGTTTTACCCTTTGCATTTTGCTGAATATACGAACGAATCCAGCGATGATCAATAAACAACCCAGTATCGAGGTACTTTTCTAGATTGACAATATACTTTCTGTCTTCTTCATGCACAATAATATCATCACTATCGACTTGTTTATTTTCGTATTGAAAATTACTGCTTTGTTTTTGGCGAGTTTTGATATGGACTTTATCATTTTTAATATTCAATGCCACTTGCGCACCTAAAATGGCATCCTCAAAGCGCTTTTTGGTTTTCTTTTCAGGGATGGTGTTGGGTGCTTTGTATTCTTGAATATTAATGTGTTCATTGTAAACATCAATAGCAACAGCATATTCAGGAATATCTGCATCGTAAATTCGGTAAGCATTAATATCCTCTTTATTTATCCATTTTTTCAAGCGACTCATGTTTTTCTTAATGCGGTTTGCCACCATTTGTGCCGTTTCAGGCAAGGCGTGTTTTTGCCCTTCAGGTGAGGTGAGTTTCTTTTTGGCTTCAATATCAAAAGTTATCAAAGTGATAGCCAAATCACCATTCATTAATTGCCATGATTTTTTTGCCCTAAAGCCAAGCATAAACCCTTGGCTTTTGGCATAGGTCATAATCGCGGCTTTACTTCCCAAGGCTTTAGTTGCCATCCATTGACCTAATTGTCGCCAGGTGGCATCGACATTTTTCTTTAAACGCACGCCATAAGGCGGATTACAGACAATTAAATTATTTTTTGCTGGGATATTAAAGGTATCGAAAGTTTTGTATTGGCATTGAATTTTGTCTTCAGCGTTAAGTTGGTAAGCGTGTTCTTCGGTAATTTTGACCGAATCTTTGTGGTGATCTGCGCCAATTATTTGCCCTTGAAATTTTTCCACCCCTGCAATCATGCGTGTTTTGGCTTCAAATAAAAGCTCGTTCCACTTATCTTCATCAAAATGACGCCAAGTTTCCACCGAATAGTGAGGATTAGTTAAACCTGGAGCTATGTCACATGCCATCAAATAGCCTTCGGTTAAAAAGGTTCCTGAACCACACATAGGATCGATAAGATTGTAGTTTTGTTTGGATAATTCAGGCCAATTAGCTCGAATGAGAACAGCTGCTGCAAGATTTTCTTTTAACGGAGCTTTAGTTAAGCTTTGACGATAACCACGCAAATGCAAAGAACGTCCTGAAATATCTTGGTAAACTAATATTTGATTGTGTTTCAACACCACGCTAACTGATAAATCAGCATTACTTTTAACAATGTCAGGGCGTGAATCTGTGGCTTCGCGCAATCGATCACAGATTGCATCTTTTACCACTTGCGATGCGTATTGTGTGTTGCGCAGTTCTTTGTTTGTGCCTTTAAAATTAATCGCTAACGTCTGTGGTGTATTGCGTACTTGGTTCTGCCAGTCTGTTTTATAAATGGCATTGTATAAGTCTTCAGAGTCATTAATCTTTATTTGATTAATTAGTACCAAAATTCGGTTTGACAATCGCGACCAAAGTAATGTTCTCATCAATACCTCGGCGGTCGCAAAAAAAACCACTCCTGATAATTTTTCGGCAACATCTTGAGCGCCCAGCGCAATCAACTCATCTTTTAAAAGCAACTCTAAATGTTTTGGGCAACTGGCATAGGCTTGGTGTAGGTTAGACATGTTATAACAACTTAATTAATCAAACGCGGATTATAGCATTTTCATCCCTAGTAGATGAATATAATAGTTTTACTGTTTTAAGAAAAAATCAATCACTTCTTTACCAGCATCTATTTCTCTAGATACTTTTCCAATGAGTTTAACAGGTAAATATTGTTTACCTCCCGGCCATGTATGCCCTCCTCCATTAACTGTAATTAATTTAACCCTTGTGTTATCTTTACATTTGGAATAATTTTCAATTGAAATACTGGTTTTATCAAATTTTTTATTATTGAAATAGGTTTTTTCTTTGTCTTTATTGCATTGGTTTGCTTTTAAAAAATAACTCAGTGTTTCTTGAGTTGATAAAAGCGTGCCACGAGATTTTGCAAACCTAAATGATTTCATCTCGCCACCCATATAAGGCACAATTGGGTCTTGTGAGCCATTGATAAGCATGAACGAAACATTTCCTTTCATTTTCTTATGTTGCAGAGCTTCACTCAATTGAGCAGAGACAACTGCAACTCCCATGATTTTATCAGGAAGCTCAATTGCCAAACGAATTGACATAAAACCGCCATTAGAAAAGCCCACTACATAGATTTTGCTTTTGTCTACGCCATAATTTTTAATGGAATAATCAATAAGCGAAGAGATGAAATTTACATCATCAATGCCGTTATCAAGGTGTTTTCTGCCATCATTCCAATGGTTTTTAATACCCTGTGGAAAAATAACGACCACCTGCTTATCATTGACTGCATTTAATAATGTTGATTGAGTTGTTTTGTAGGCAAATTTATCCCAACGACTACCTCCGCCATGCAGAGCTATGATTAATGGCTTCAGCTCTTTTGCATGAATCTCGTTGATGGCATAGAATCGTGTTAGTCCATCGACCACCAACTGATTTTTGACCAACTCAGATGAGACAACAGTATCGGTGAATAACAGTAAAAGAACCAGTCGTATCATTGCATCTCAGGGTCAAAGAATTTATCAGAAATAGCGGTTAGTTCTTGATTGTTAATCAACCATTTGCTGCCTGACTGATTTTCGGGATAAGTCACATTAATTGTCACCGACAATTGCTGTGGTGTAGAGAAATCATAAATAATAAAACCACTTTCTTGAGTCGAGGTTTGCACTAATTCGCAATCAGGACAAAATCCAGTTACAGATAACATCTGTAACTGACCTGATTCACTGTTGTTAGCGTTTCCTATTGACCATCGTGGTTGACCATTTTCATCATAGTAATAAACCAACATAACAATTGCCCCTCCTTTACTGTTAACACTAACACCCCAGCCTGAATCATTGGAGTTATAAAATGATCCAGAGAATTGTTTGCTTGTTGACTGATTGGAAACATTGAGATAAATAAAGGGCTCTGAACTTTCCCTACCACTAATACTCCATGAAAACAGGGCATTTGTAGCATCGGAAAAATCTAAACTTACCTGACCAACCATCTCTGAAGTAGCAGTTCTACTTACCGCGTCCCATCTTACAGTCAGCAAATCTGCTTGCCAATTGGGCTGGTAAGCTCCAGTAGCAATATACCACGTTGGTGTACCATCATCATTATAGGTATACCAAATCATAAATAAGTTTTCACCAGCCAGATGTACATCTATTCCATGCCCATTTCTTCGTGGGTTATACCATAGACCTGTTTTGGGTCGAATCTGCGTTGAACTGGCATCGGTGGGATTAGAACCCTTGGCAATTTCTTCTTTATCATTAATACCATCTCCATCTCGATCAAAGGCTAAACGCTGACCCAAACCTTTTGGTACAAGTGTATAAGTTAAGGTATTTGAGGTTGTGGGCGTTGCCATTAAACCAATTGAACTGACTGCTTCATTATCTTCATTAACAAAATTATCATCACCCGCGTTAAACAAATAATTCACTCCATTACTGGCATTGACAATTAAATCGACTTTGCCACTTTGAGCAATCCTAACTAATTCATCGACTCGGGCATTGCTTTGAGTCGCCTGAGAGAGACTGACTTGCTGGCCAACTCCTGCATGGGTGTCTTGTGATTGTTCTGGTGTATTTCCCAGTGGAATATGACCGTTATCTAAATCCGAACCAGAAAACGCCATCATCAATGCCACTAAATCAGCCACCTCTTGATCAGAGTCCACACCAAAAGCTGGCGCACTTAAGAATCGAGAAACCGAATCTATTGCACCATCGTGTAAAAAACCAAACCCTGATAAAGATTGGGTTCGTGACATTTCAAATCCGACTTTTTCGTATAAATTTCTCAACTGTGGTGTTTTAATGGATTTTTGTGTTGAGCCATCGACACTAACAATTCCAAGGTGATTGGCATCAAAAGGGCCAAGTGGCATAACTTCACCACCAACACTGGCATTAATAACACCTAATTTTAGGGCTCCATTAACAGCCATACCAGTTGGAATAGTGTGGCAAGAACCGCATTGAAAGACATTATCTAACAAGCCTAAATTAAATAACTGTAAACCGTTTTGTGGATTACCTGAACCCAATGGTTGACCTGCATCTGAAAAACGTCCAGAGGTATAATGGTTATTTAGATCTATATTTTCAGGCAGCGTGTTGTCAATATTTCGATAGGCATTAGGTGGAAAGGTAATGGTTGACAACATGGATTTGAATTGAGCCATTTCCTGACTGGTTAACTGCGTATCATCGCCATTTATCGACATAAAAGCTCCATTAAACTCCTCTATTCCATCCCTATCACCACGCCAGTGAAAGGGTTCGTGTCCAATAATATCTTGAAAAGTTTGCGTCATCATCGGGCCTTTCATGGGATGAAAGTTTTCACAATTGAAATTAGAAACAGCAGAAAAATCTGTTTGACAGTTTTGGTTGAAAATTTTCATATCACCTGATGGGTCGCCTAAATCCCATGCCAATTTATCCATTCGAGCATCCACATGACAGGAAGCACAGGCAGCTTGTCCTAATCCTGAAGTATCATGGGTACTGTACAAAAATTTTCGCCCCTCTACAATTGTTTGTGGCAAAGGGTTAAATAAGTGCATTTTATTTAACTCCATTTGGCTTTGAGTATCAATAACCGATAAACTCGCCTCAAAATGATTCCATGCATACAGTCGATTATGACTTTCATCCAATGCCAACCCAGTGACACCTTGACCTGCTTCAATATGCCCTTTGCGATTTCCAAAAGAATCAATAACGATAACATTGTTTGAACCCATACCTGAAACATAACCCGTATTGCCATCAGCACTCCACACGATTCCTCGTGGATCGCCGATTGATTTATCCCTTTCAGATTGAGCAATAGTTGAGCTGGTGTAAGTCAAATGAGGATTTAAA
>JALWML010000651.1:0-1028 GCA_027083915.1 Lysobacterales bacterium
AGTTACTGGTCTAATAGTAATATTTATGAATATTAATATGTTACCAGATGCCATTAGCCAAATTTTCAACGGTGCTTTTGATGCAAAAGCTATGGCAGGTGGAGTAATTGGTGTTATGATTGTTGGCTTCCAAAGAGCTGCATTTTCAAATGAAGCAGGTGTTGGTTCAGCTTCAATTGCTCATTCTGCAGTAAAAACAAATTATCCTGCAACTGAAGGATTGGTTGCACTATATGAACCTTTTATTGACACTATTGTAGTTTGTACCTTAACTGCCTTAGTTATTGTAATTACTGGCTCTCTTGATGGGAATGAAGGAGTTCAAGGTATTGCGCTAACCTCAAGAGCATTTGCAAGTTCTGTGTCGTGGTTTCCATATGTACTAACTTTTGCGGCTATTTTATTTGCATTTTCAACTATGATTTCATGGTCATATTACGGAGTTAGAGCATGGACATATTTATTTGGACAAACAAAAAAACAAGAAACAATCTTCAAAGTTTTATTCTTGATTTGTACAATAATAGGCTCAATGATGGGATTAGGTTCTATTATAAGCATTTCATTTTCAATGATTTTTGCAATGTCTTTTCCAAACATCATTGGGCTGTATGCTTTTGCTCCAGAAGTTAAGCGTGAATTAACAGTATTCATGTCTAAAATAAAATCTGGTGAGATAAAACCAAACTACTAATAGATTAAACATTTTTTTAACTAAAAGTTGTAGAGTGGGGCTTGCCCACCAATTTTGATACTGAATAATTATCGAGGCAATTTAAACATTGCTGTTGGGTAAGCACACTCTACGACTACTGTAACGATGAGATGTATCCGCAGCATTAGTGAAAAATTACTTTTCATTTTTTAGAACGTCCTTTGCCTTTTTTTGCTTTAGACTTTACTTTCACTTTTTTTGGTGGTGAAAACTTGGCAGAATTGGTTTTGTTTGTTCGGTAAGCTTTTGGTTTTTTGGCAATGTTCTTAATAAATCGAGTGCGTTGATTGACTTCATATCCACGTCTAAAGAC
>JALWML010000651.1:1038-1968 GCA_027083915.1 Lysobacterales bacterium
TTAATCTTTGCGCCAATTATTCGTTCGATTCGATTAACTGCTTTTTCTTCTTCTGGAGATACGAAAGAAATGGCTTTCCCTGAGTTACCTGCACGCCCTGTTCGTCCAATACGGTGGACATAATCTTCGGCTAAGAAGGGCAAGTTGTAATTGACCACAAAATCTAAACCTTCGATATCCAAACCACGCGCTGCTATTTCGGTAGAAACAAGTACTTGTAGTTTTGCCGATTTGAAATCTGCTAGAGCACGACGTCTTGAACCTTGCGATTTATTGCCATGCACTAAGGCGGCTTTAACCTTTTTCTTTTTTAAAGTCTCAAGCAAAGCATCTGCTTGGCGTTTAGTACTGGTAAAAACCAATACCTGAAACCAATTGTATTCATGCAGTAAATCCATAAATAAACTAATTTTACGCTCTTCATCAACGGGATATATGACATGTTCAACTGTATCCGCTGTCGTGTTGACCTTTTTTGATGTACGAATTTCTTGATGGTTCTTTAATACGAGGTGTGACAGCTCATTTAATGCCGGTGTCATGGTGGCAGAAAATAATAAGGTTTGGCGAGTTGAGTTAGTGTGTTGAATAATTTTTGAGACATCGTTGATAAAGCCCATATCTAACATGCGATCGGCCTCATCTAACACTAAAAATTCAACTTCAGATAAAGTGACGTTATTTAGATTAATATGCTCAATTAAACGTCCTGGGGTTGAGATTAATATATCAACATGAGCATTTAACTTAGCAGCTTGACCTGAGCACTTAACACCGCCATATGTGGCAATAATATTAAAGTTTAAAAATTGTGCGTATTGATTTATTATGGTTGCTAGTTGTTCGGCTAGTTCTCGTGTTGGAGTCAAAATCAAGGTGCGGGGATGTCCTGACTTAGTTTTACGTGGCATATCCAACATGCGTTGTAAA
>JALWML010000652.1 GCA_027083915.1 Lysobacterales bacterium
TCTGGTGGCGCATGGCCAATAATGATAGCTGTTGTTGCTTCTATCAGTATTAAAGCGGCATTAATTGATCCATTTGCAATGACTGCATTGATGCAAGTATTTTTCAAAGTAACTGAAGGACAAGAGCCAAACCCTGAGTGGGAAGCAAAGCTTGAAAAAGGTTCAAAGAAATTCCGTGAAATGAAAGACAAAGCAACCTCATGGGTTTCATCCAAGTTTGGAAGCAAAGACAAAAGCAGTCCCGATGCAGATGACGGATTACCACCGCAAGCTTAGTTGCAATATGATATAGTCAAGAAGCCTTAGTTGAATTTCAATTAAGGCTTTTTTTATTGAGTTACACTAAGATCTATAAATACTTTTCAAAACGAATATCTGTCCACATTTTACCCTGCCAAAAAGTAAAGTCTTTGATGCGCCCAATCTCTTGATAACCACAGTTTTTATATAGTTTAATTGCTGACCTATTAAATGCAAAAACACCCAGTTCAATTCGTTTAAGACCTTGGGATTTAATTTGTCTTTCCAAAAAAGTCAGAGCCTTAGTTCCAAGCCCTTTGTTGCGAGCAAAATCTTCACCAATAACAATTCCAATCCAAGCTGTACCCGCTTCTTTCTTAAACAAATGGTCAAAATCAACCTGATACGTCATTGCCCCAACAAGCATCTCATCAACATAAATCAAATAAGTAAAACAATGCTCAAGCCGTTGGGTAAGTGTGTCTACACAAACAGGTATATGCACTTCTATATCTGCTTGATTTTGACAAGGCCGAATCAAAGGGACAAGCTCGGGATCATTATCCCATTTATCAAAAGCCTGCGCAATCTCAACTGTTGGCGTACTAAGTTGTGTAAATTCTACCTTCATAAAAGTGATTTGTTGATTGTGTGATAACTATGACACCTATAAGAGGGCTTAATTCAACAAATAGATATTTGTTCTAAGCTTTGATGTTGATTTTTTTCTCGATTTTTGCGTAAGATGGGCTCTGCGCATCATGTTTAGAACTGGTTGGTTATTGAAACTTATTCCCAAGGATTTATCAAATTAACGCCCGTATGTTTAAAGTCATTAATATTTCGAGTCACGATTGTCATGTTATGAGCTATCGCTGTTGCTGCAATTAACGCATCTCTGTCTGAGCGTGGGTCAGGTACATGCAACCCGGCACAACAATGGGCAACCGCTGTATCAATTGGCAAAACCCTTTGAGAAAAAGTTTTAAGCACATGATTATCAAGCCAGTGCCTCAACATTTTACCTTGTTTATTATCTTTGCGTTCGATTAACAAAACACCGGTTTCCAATTCCATCACCGTAATAACCGATAAAAACAATTGCGATACAGGCACGGTTAATGCCCACTCAACAACATTAGCATTCGCTTTTTGAGGTTTTGCTTTTCTTAATTCAGAAATAACATTGGTATCAAGAATATACATTAATCAGATAAATCAGCAGGATGAAACAAATCCCCTTTCAACTTAGGCGCTTCAAAATCAATGCCACAATCATCCATAGCCAATAAATCGACAATACTTTCATTATCACCTGTCAATTTTTGGTATTCCTCAAAAGTCATCAACACATGTGTCGTCTCTCCACGATTTGTAATATAAACAGGACTGTCTTCACAGACCTTTTTTATCTTACTAATGTCTTGATTAAACTCTCTGCTTGTTACTTTTTTGATAGTCATTATTTGCTTTATTGATTAATGTAGATATGTTACTACATTAATTTAATGATTTCAACCAAACAATAGCCAGACTTATAAATCTGTAAACAGAAATTGAAAATTTGTAAAACACCATCTCTAACTGCTATAATCAATAACAATAAAACAAACATATTACCCTAATCCCGATATAGAAAAGTAATAACAAGCTAAAAGCCTTGGTGTATAATGGTTTTATGACAAATCAATTACCACCCAACGGGTGAAACCAAGGCTTATGAATAT
>JALWML010000653.1 GCA_027083915.1 Lysobacterales bacterium
GGCAAAAGCAATTGTTGCTTGACCATAAAACTTATCATCAATATTCGCTGATAGTGTCATTTCTGATTCGCCAATATTAAATCCTTCAGGCTCAACTCCTGCCTCAGGACCAATGACAAAACCGGGAAAAGTTAAACCATCAATTTTGTGGGCATAATCCACATATCTGCCATCAAAAATCAAACTAATGGCTGGATTAAAAGTGTTAGGATTGTTTGATTCAGGCACATCGGCAACAATATCTTGTTGTTCAACTTTTTCATTGGTGCTTTGAATATCTTGATTTTGTTGTTTTATTTTATCTTCAGCCGCTTGCAGTCTTGCTTCAAGATTGGCTATTTTTTGTTCATAATTGTGTTTCATTGCTGTAATTTCATCACGAATAGCTTGCAAATCATCGTTTGCAAAACTAACGGACGAAATCAACAACAACAAAACTGTTGTGTATTTGATTTTCATGTGTATTCCTTAATTTGTTTAATTAACTGTAAAGTAGGTAAAATTTTACCGAGAATAATTGTGACAAATTAAGCAAGTGGAGGAGCGCGAGAGGAATAGTTTATAGTTATAGCCAAGTCGACAAAGAAGATTGACTGAGTCTCGGCTTGTATAAAATCAGCAGAAATGAGGGTTATTTCTATCGTGTTGGCATTAATTGCATGATCAACAGAATTGATGCACAACAAACAGTTGTTTTCTGCATCTGGACTTAAATGTTCTGCTTTGTGAGAAATACTAGCAACTTGAGCCATTACAAAAACAATGGCAAATAAATTGGGTAACAACCAAGAATGTTTAGTTGTTTTATGTGAAATCAATTTATTGGTGAGTTTCATAGTTTTCTTTATAAACCTCAAATCTCATGATGTCAAGACTTTCTCTGCCTGTTTAGCCCGTAAAGTCTTATTTTAGAGTAGCCTTATTCTTCTTCAGTGGGTAAGTTTTTGCTTAAAAATTTAACGATGGTTTTTTGAACCTTACGATGCATTAACATGCGAAAATGATTGGTGTTTTCGGTCGTGTGTATGTCTATCCAATCAGCCTGCGTTTCATCAAGTGCAACTGTTCCATCATTGGGTTCGGGTAGTTTTGTCACTAATCGAGCGATACCAATACTGTTGGATGTGCCTGCAATCATATACGATTCTCGAAAGACTTGAGGATTAACCACGCCGTTAGTTAGTGGTTCAGTTGCGTATTTGAGCATCCAACTAGACCATTTTTTTTCGCTCATGGCTCTTGCTGCTCGTGAACCATTAATAGGTGAACCAAGCATGATAAGTTTGCCAGTTTTGCGAATCATTGGCAAAGAGCGCATAGATAGAATGCCACCCATGGAATGCACAACCAAATGTACGGTACTCTCTTTGCGAGAATTCACAAAAGCAGTGAGTTTTTCTATGTTAAAATCAAAAGGGCGTGTAGTGGTTTTGTAGCCAAATCGGTAAACTTGGTAACCGTGGTTACGCAAGTATTTGGCAATAAAAGCAAATGACCAGCGGCTCATCCATAAGCCATGGACTAACACCACTGCTTGTTCAGCAATAGGTGGATGAGCAAATTGGTCGATTTTATTCATTCTTATTCGCTTTCTTGTTCTTTGTCTTCCTCAACCTCGGGATAGATTGCCTGAATATGAACTTCTGCTAATTGGGCATCCGGAATTTCTGATGGAGCTGAAGTCAATGGACAGCTAGCTGATGATGTTTTTGGAAAAGCAATGACATCGCGTATGGATTCAACACCGCACATAAGGGCAGCCATTCTATCCAAGCCAAGAGCAATTCCACCATGAGGAGGACAACCATATTGTAAGGCTTCGAGTAAAAATCCAAACTTAGCATCGGCTTCTTCTTTGCTGATGCCTAATAACTCGAGTACAGCAGATTGCACGCCTTGGTCATGTATACGTATAGAGCCACCACCTAATTCGACACCATTCATAACAATGTCATAACCTCTAGAT
>JALWML010000654.1 GCA_027083915.1 Lysobacterales bacterium
CCTAGCTTCCAGGTTTAAGCACAAACAAGGTCTAACCACCCAAAATAATGTTTTTGATGCGAGTTTATGTTTCTATATCGGGATTTGGGTACTAGCTAAATGTCATTAGACTAATAATCTACACCAACACTCATTTCAAAACCTCGATTTGTAAAATCAATGCTACCGCTCTCAGAGTTCCACCAAAGCATATCCGACATAAATGCTTTTTGGCCAGCAAATTGTTTCTTTACTTCCTCGGGCAACTTTGATTCTGTAGCGGCTATGCTTTCAAAGATATTTTTATAAAGGTCTGAGCTTATGCTAAAATTCAGCAATGCAGAAGTCGAGTCTCCAGAAACTATATCGGCTAATTGCACATCTGTATTTTCACCTAATGATAATCCAATGGTTTCAGCACCCATCGCAAGAAAAACATGATCTAAATTTATCGGCATCATTGTACCTTTTACAGGAATTAAATCAGATATATTAACAGCTTCTCCACCTACTTTTAAACCTAGTTTTTGTATATCTGGCATAACCATTTCTGCCATCCCTTTTAATGCTTCAGGATTATCTACCGCGACTAATACTTTTGCTTTTAAGGTTTTAATCATCTCTGCTGGATCAGTTTTTGTCATATCTAAATCCAATTCGTCCACAACTAGGTTAAAACCCTTAAAATTGGAGACAAATGGAGGTAAAGGCTGATTAAGTTGTGCTTTTAACATACCAGCTTTAGCATTCATACCAGTAAAAAATTCACACTTATAAGGTGTTGTTTCGATGTTTGTAACAAACTCTTGGGCTAAGGTCTTCGCAGCAACTATATCAAAACTAAAGCCATAGGAAAAAGCGGCATTTTTTGCATTCGGAATGCGTCCACTTAAGGTCGATAGTTTTGAGCCTAAATCACTAGGCATTTCGATAATCATATGACTGTCCATCTGATGCTCATTTAATAATGTGCTACCCGAGACTAAACGTGGAAACTTGTCAAACATAGCCAATACTTCATTCTTACAATCCTGTGACATGACATTGTCTTGCACTTTTAGTACATCAAGCATCGGTGTTGGGTGTTGTGCTGGATTGACAAAATAATCAGCAAGCTCTCTAAAGTTAATCCACATTAAACTATTTCCCAAGTAATTGTACTTGGCAATAGTGTCAGTAAATTGGCTGGATTGTCTAATTGTTTTGACTGGTTTTTCAAAACCCAATAACTTTGGCATCAAACTATCAACCTGTCGTGTTGGAGCTAAACTTGCAACAATGGTATTGTCTTTGAGAGATACTAGCACTTGCATTTCTTTATCACCAGACTGGTACAATGTTGTGCCATCAATGTCTTTTTTAATCACTTGATCAGGCTTGTCTGCATTGGCTTTTACCATCAGCTCATCAAGAATTTCCTCCATAGAATTACCCGATGCTAAATTCACACGTATAACAGGAAACAAATCGACCAAATATAAAGCCAATTCGGTTTCTCCTAATTTCAAACCAAGTTTTTCAATACCTTCTTCATTGAACCATTTGTTAGCAAACTCATCAATGCTGGCAGTATCAGCCTCTGGATTTGCTCTCTTAGTGTAATCTTTGTAAGCATCCAGATAAGTGGTCTTCATCATTTCGCCAAGACTGCTGTATACTTTATCCATTTTATCTTTAAAGTTTTGAGGTATTGGGTGTTTTGAGTCATTCATAAAGACCGCCAAAACTGGCGTATCTGCTGGAATATAACTCATAATTGACTGTTGATTCATCACCTGACTAACCACGCTAGGTGCTGTTGCAACTGTATTTGTTGCGGTTTTGTCTGCATCGTCTCCACATGAGACCAGTGTAAGTGACAAACTAAGTGCCATTGCAGTAATTAATTTTGTATTTTTCATTTTATTCTCTAATAATTAAATTTTTTAAACTTTTTCTACTTTTAAAACAGTACTCTTAATATCAACGACCTTGACTTTAGCGCCG
>JALWML010000655.1 GCA_027083915.1 Lysobacterales bacterium
GATATGATGTTTTGACCTGTCCATCCTAATCTGCGTGGATTATAAAAGACAGTATAATATATTGTCTTTGCATACCATAATTTAGAGGACAGGTCAAAACATCATATCTAATAATAGGTTTATTCTTTAATTTTAACGTGTGCTTTTGCTTTTGCTAATTGAGTGAATTTAGAAACTTTTTTGGCTTCCAATGTTTTAACTATTCCTTGGCGGACATCTTCAAGTTTAGGTGGAACTATACCTCTAATGTCTTCAAGATAAATAATATGTGCCCCGTATTTGCTATTTAGGACTTTTTTATAAAGAGTTTGTGGTTTGAGTTGTGGTAAAACATCTCGGAAGCTTTTAGGTAACTGAGGTAATTTTACCCAGCCTAAATCGCCCACTCCTCTTATATTGGGGTTGTCTTTTTTAAAAGTACTTTCAAGTGCAAGGTAATCTTCTTTCGTGTTTAACTTTTCAAGTTCTTTAATGGCCTGTACTTCATCTTGATACATCAACAAATGCAAATGATACTCTTTGTCTCCAATTTGTTTGGAACCATTTTGGTATTCTTGAGTGATTTCGTTTTCTGTGACTTTATTTTTAGCTAAATAGTCTTTTTTTGCAACATCAGCTAGGGCACGAATTTTTAGGTACTCAATTGTGTTGAGTTGTTCAGGTGCAAGAGATAGCTTGTTTTTTTTCGCGATATTAGCAACAGCAACTTCATTAATTAAGTTTTCCATTGCTTGTTTTGTTGTGGCTTCATCAGCATTTTTTATACCATTGGCTATTAAGTAGGCTTTTAATAAATCAGCTGTTATTACAAAGTCACCAACAACAGCCACAGCAGGAGAATCAGGTAATTTTTGTTCGGATTGCTGATTACAAGCAAATAAAGATAGTGCTAAAAGCAAGAGGATAAGATTCTTTGTCATAATTAGATACATGTAAAATAGTGCATTATACTATTAACTGAGTGACTGATAGCATAAAATAGTCTTTTAATTTTGATTAACTAATTATGAAAAAAGTTGTTATTTACCATAACCCACGTTGTTCTAAGTCTCGCCAAACGCTTGAAATTTTGCAACAAAAGGATCTGGATATTACCATCGTAAAGTACTTGGAAACACCTCCATCAGCAGATGAGTTGGATAGAATATTAGATATGCTAGCTAAGCAACCAAGAGAAGTGATGCGCAAAAATGAGAAGGAATACAAAGAAAATGATATGGCAAATGAAAACCTTTCCCGCTCAGAGTTGATTGCTTTAATGCATAAATTCCCTAAAGTCATTGAAAGACCTATTGTGGTTAGTAATGGAAAGGCAGCAATAGGACGTCCTCCTGAATCCGTACTTGAAATCATATAATGGCAATGACTAATATTCTTGTTTTGTATTACAGCAAACATGGCAATACGGGAAAAATGGCAAAGCTTATTGCCAGAGGAGTAGAGTCACAAGAAGATTCAAATGCCGTAATTCGAACGGTTCCTAGTGTGGGTGATGAAGATTATAAGCCCAAAGATGCACTGGTTACACAGGAGGATTTAAATTTGTGTGATGGTTTAATTTTAGGTTCACCTGCGCGTTTTGGAAACATGGCAGCACCTTTGAAGACTTTTATTGATGACACGGGTCTTGCGTGGTTTTCAGGAACTTTAAGCAATAAACCAGGTGCAGTATTTACATCAAGCTCTAGCTTACATGGAGGACAAGAAGCGACTTTATTATCAATGATAGTACCATTATTGCATCATGGTATGTTGATTGTTGGGTTGCCATATACTGAAAAATCGTTACTCTTAACCGAAAGTGGGGGGACTCCGTATGGTGCTAGTCATTGGTCGGGTAATGAATCAGAAAAAACCATTGACAAACATGAGAAGAGTTTATGTATTGCTCTTGGTAAGCGAGTAGCATTAGTCGCTAGAAAACAAAAAACCGCCTGAAAAACGGTTTTTTGTTTATGTATTAT
>JALWML010000656.1 GCA_027083915.1 Lysobacterales bacterium
ATTTCGTGGTTCTTTCTTGATTGATGAAGACAATGTCGTTCGTCACCAAGTGGTTAATGACTTACCACTTGGGCGTAATATCGATGAGATGTTACGTATGGTTGATGCTTTACAATTCAATCAAGACCATGGCGAAGTTTGTCCTGCTGGTTGGCAAGAAGGCGACAAAGGTATGGATGCATCACCTGATGGTGTTGCTGAGTACTTGGCAGAAGAAGCTGATAAACTATAAATAGTTGTTTTATTAAAAAAATCCTCGCATCAGGCGAGGATTTTTTTTTGCTTAAAATAAAAGTTAACAACCTTCTTTTTAGTCAATTTCTTCAAATCGTCCCATAAAGAATCGTAACATTTTAGGTTCATAGGTAAAACGCAAACCTTTGACTTTATTGGCGTTTTTCATCACCCGAACCACACTTTCAGCAGTAACATCCATATGTGCTTGAGTATAAACACGTCTAGGAATAGTTAATCGAACCAACTCAAGCTTCGGCATGAAATTTTCACCCGTTTCTTGATTCCTCCCTGCTGAAACTACACCGCGCTCCATTGCTCGAATACCTGATTCAACATATAATGCTGCTGCCAGGGCTTGAGCAGGGAAGTGTTTTTGTGGAATATGTGGCAATATTTCTCGTGCATTGAGGAAGATTGCATGGCCACCATAGGGCTTGACAACTGGAACACCTTCATCATCTAATAATTTACCTAAATATTCAACCTGGCCTACACGGGCTCGCATGTGGTTATCCTGTACACTTTCTTTAATGCCAATTGCCATGGCTTCCATATCTCTTCCTGCCATACCGCCATAAGTGTGCAAGCCTTCATAAACCACAACTAATTCACAGGCTTTTTCATAAAGTCTTTTATCATTCATTGCCAAAAAACCGCCTATGTTGACAATGGCATCTTTTTTCGCGGACATAGTCGCTGCATCAGTAAGGGCACAAATTTCATAGACAATTTCTTTAACGCTTTTATCCTGATACCCTTCTTCACGTTGTTGAATAAAATAGGCATTTTCAGCCACACGAGTCATATCATGCACCAACATGATGCCATACTTATCGCACCAAGCGCGGACTTGTTTTAAGTTTTCAAGAGAAATAGGTTGTCCTCCTGCCATATTGACACAAGTGGCTATGCAGATATAAGGGATTTTTTCGGCACCCACTTCATCTACCAGTTTATTTAATTTAATAAAGTCAACATTGCCTTTGAAAGGATGTTCGGAATCAGGAATATGAGCCTCATCTATAATAACATCAACAAAATGTCCGCCTGCAATTTCTTGATGTAGACGTGTGGTTGTAAAATACATATTTCCAGGTACAAAATCACCTTCGGAAATCATGATCTGACTCAATATATTTTCAGCACCACGTCCTTGATGGGTCGGTACGGTGTATTTGTAGCTGTAGTATTCCTCGATAGTATCATGCATATGATAAAAGTTACGACTGCCAGCATAGGCTTCATCGCCCATCATAATACCTGCCCATTGCCTATCACTCATGGCACCAACGCCAGAATCAGTTAGCAAGTCAATATAGACATCTTCAGATTTTAGTAAAAAGGTATTCAAGCCAGCATCAACAATGGCTTTTTTGCGTTCTTCTAAGGTTGTCATCTTTAAGAGTTCAACCATTTTAATTTTATAGGGCTCTGCCCAAGATCTTTTTTCCACGAGTTCACCTCATTTTTAATAATTTAAAAAACAATTCTGCGGTGAATGTAAAAATGATAGACACCACAGAAAAACTGTGGCATTTCAACCCTTGTAATCAGAGTGATAACAAGTGGCCTGTTGGTAGTAAACCAACTATTATTATAATGAATAACAAATAGTTTATGTTTGATGAATGTCAACAATTCTTGAGACAATTTCTTACAGAGTATATTCCAATCCCGTAATGAGCCTGAAATGAAGAATTTCATTGTTTTATAAAACTCAT
>JALWML010000657.1 GCA_027083915.1 Lysobacterales bacterium
CGCAATGACAGTATATTTTATTTACAAACTCCCAATCGCTTTAACACAATAACTTAATATTGAGGGAATAAACAACAACAAACCTAATTGCAATAAGGCATTAAAACTGAGAATTGATTTGACATCGAATCCTGCTGTGATTTCTTGGTCGCTGTCGGATTCATCGAAGTACATGGTTTTTATGATTTTGAGGTAATAGAATGAACCGATTACAGCAAAGACGACAGCAATACCAGCAAGGACATAATAACCTTGATCAACCACTGCTTTAAGTACCACCAATTTGGATACAAAACCTACTAGTGGTGGGAAACCTGCCATTGAGGCGATGATTAAGAGCATCATGAAGGCAAACCAACCGTTGCGTTGATTCAAGCCTTTGAAATCTGAAATCTTTTCAGCTTCAAATCCTTTGCATGAAAGTACGATAATCATACCAAACCCAGCCACACTCATCAGTGCATAGGTAATGATGTAGAACATGGAAGCGGAGTAACCGTCTTCGCCACCCAAAAATCCTAATAACATAAAGCCGATATGTGAAATAGTCGAATAGGCAAATAAACGTTTGATGTTGTCCTGTTGTAAGGCAAACAAGTTACCGATTATTATGGATAATATCGCGATAACTGTAACTATCTGTTGCCATTGGTCAAATACACCATCAAGTGATTGTGCCAAGATGCGGATTGCAAAAGCAAAGGCGGCTATCTTTGGAGCGGATGAAATAAACAAAGTGGTTGCTGTTGGAGCACCCTGATACACATCAGGTACCCACATATGGAAAGGTGCAGCACCAAGTTTGAACGAAACACCAACCAAAACAAAGACTAAACCGAAAACAACTAGTAAAGTGTTTTGAGATTGCCCTATGGCTGCCGATATTTCATCAATTTGCAATGTGCCTGTTGCGCCATAAATCATACTCATTCCGTATAACAACATTCCCGATGCTATTGCACCTAAGATGAAATACTTCATGGCTGATTCGTTTGATTGAGCATTATCTCTATCAAAAGCCACCAATGCATAAGAACTTAATGCCACTAACTCAAGACCAATATACAAGGTAATGTAGTTATAGCCAGATATCATTATCATGATGCCAAGTAAACCAAATAACATCAAGGCATAAAACTCACCCTTAAAGATGTTTTTATTGCGCAAGTATTGCTTGGAATAGATAAACACAAATAGCATGATGAAATATACCGCTATTTTAAGAACATCTCCCATGTAATCACGAACAAAATTGCCGTTAAACAGGACTTGTTTAACTAATTCGTGTGCACCCATGTGGCTTTTTGCCGTTGCAATGGCTGCAAAGACTACACCAACAATCGAGGTTAAAACTAATAATCCGCCTTTTTCCGAACTTGAAAAGAGACCTAATATGAGTACAGCACACGCTGTGGCTAGAATGATTAATTCAGGCAGTACAGGTGTTAATTCAGACCATCCAAACATAGTTTATACCTTAGAAATAGAGATTAATTCAATTAAATGTGAAACCGAAACACGCATCACATCAATCAGAGGCTCAGGGTATAAACCCAAAGCAAGTACAGCAATGGCAAGCACTGCTAAAATAAATGTTTCACGCTTAGTGATGTCGGTTAGTTGTGAAACAGCCTCGGACTTAACTTCACCAAAGACCACACGTTTAACCATCCACAAGGAGTATGCCGCACCAAATATTAAGGTCATTGCCGCTAAAAAGGCGAACCAAAAATCTGCTTGGAAAGCACTTAAGATAACCATAAACTCACCAACGAATCCTGAAGTTCCTGGCAATCCAGCATTACTCATGGCAAAGAACACAAAGAATGCACCAAATAATGGCATAGTATTGATAACACCACCATAATCACGAATCATGCGAGTGTGCATACGGTCATACAAGACGCCTACACATAAAAATAATGCCGCTGAAATAAAACCGTGAGAAACCATTTGAGCCATAGCACCTTCAAGTGCCATATGCGTATCGCCACCTTTTGCAATCAGCATAAAGGCAATAAAAATACCTAGTGTCACAAAGCCCATGTGCGAAATAGATGAATAAGCGATTAACTTCTTCATGTCTTTTTGTACCATTGCAATCAAACCGATATACACAATGGCAATTAAAGATAAAGTAATCACCAACCAACCAAGTTCAGATGAAGCATCTGGTGTAATGGGTAATGAAAAACGTAAGAAACCATAACCACCTATCTTCAACATAATCGCTGCTAAGATAACTGAACCACCTGTTGGCGCTTCAACGTGAGCATCAGGTAACCACGTATGAACGGGGAACATTGGAATCTTCACCGCAAAGGCGAGGAAGAAGGCAAAGAACAACCAAATTTGTTCAGTTAAAGATAAAGGAATTGCTGCCATTTCGGCTATGTTGAATGTTCCGCCTTTCATGTATAAGTAGATTAAGGCTATCAACATAAACACCGAACCAAAGAAGGTGTAAATGAAGAACTTAATGGTTGCATAAACTCGGTTAGGACCACCCCAAATACCGATGATTAAGAACATGGGTATCAACATTGCCTCGAAGAAGATGTAAAATAACATCGCATCTTGAGCACAAAACACACCAATCATCATCGACTCTAACATCAAAAATGCCGCCATAAATTGGTGAACATTTTTCTGTATCACTTTCCAAGCCGATAAAATGGTTAACACCGTAATAAAGGTGGTTAACACAATCAAAGGCATAGCAATACCATCAACACCTAAATGGTAATTGATATTGAGTGTTGGTATCCAATTGATTTTTTCTACAAACTGCATAGCAGATGTAGTCTTATCAAAATTCATCCATAATGGTATGCTTAATACCAATGAAATAATCGAAGAGGCTAAGGCAAATAATCGAGCCATGCCAGCACGTTGTGGACCCAAAGCTAGAATCCCAAAGGCAGCCAAAATTGGCAACCAAATTAATAGGCTAAGTAAGGATAAACTGCTCATAATACGTATCTTCCAATAAAGAATATGACCGCTGCGGCTATGACAAAGGCATAATGGTAAATGTAACCCGATTGAAGTGGACGAATGGCTTTAGAAAAGGCATTTACAACCTTAGCAGAGCCATTGACAACCAAACCATCAATCAATTTAGAATCTGACCATTTCCACAACATATTACCCAGTGCCACAAGTCCACCTGCAATGTATTTTTGGTTGAAATCATCAAATCCGTATTTGTTCTGTAAAATATTATAGATTGGCTTAAATGTTTTCTTGGCTTTTTCTGCCACTGAAATTTTCTTCAGATAAACATAAGTTGCCAATGCAAAGCCAGCTAAAGCCAAAAAGAAAGGCAATTGAGTTAAGCCGTGCAAGGCAAAACTTGCTGCACCATGAAATTCATGTTCCCCAATATGAGCAACTACATCATTAGCATGATTAACATGAATGGCATCTTTCAAAAACTCGCCAAACAACATCGGTTCAATGGTTATCCAACCAATAATAACCGAAGGAATTGCCAACAAAATTAACGGCAGAGTCACTACCCAAGGCGATTCTTTCAAATGTTCTTTGGTGTGGTTATCCATGCGTTCTTTGCCGTGGAATGTGAGATAAATCAGTCTAAAACTATATAAAGCGGTGATAAACACACCAAGTAACACAGCAATATAAGCCACACCAGAACCCCAACGCGTTGATGCGTGAGTGGCTTCAATAATTATATCTTTAGAGAAGAAACCTGAAAAACCAGGCATTCCTGTTAAGGCTAAAGTACCAATCCACATGGTGATAAATGTCATTGGCATGTATTTTTTCAAGCCACCCATTTCACTCATGTCTTGTTTGTGGTGCATGGCAATAATCACCGAACCTGCTCCCAAGAACAATAGAGCTTTAAAGAAAGCATGAGTCATCAAGTGGAAAATAGCTGCAGAATAAGCCGAAACACCCAAAGCAACTGTCATATAACCTAATTGAGAAAGAGTCGAATAAGCCACCACACGTTTAATATCAGTTTGAACGATTCCAATTAAGCCCATAAAGAAGGCTGTAAAAGCACCAACCAACATCACAAAGCTCAAGGCTGTATCAGACATTTCAAAGATTGGTGACATACGTGATACCATAAAGATACCCGCAGTTACCATCGTTGCTGCATGAATTAAGGCAGAAATTGGCGTTGGTCCTTCCATTGAATCTGGTAACCACACATGTAAAGGAGCTTGAGCTGATTTACCCATTGCACCAATAAATAAACAAATAGCAATAAATGTCATTAATGACCATTGTGTACCGGGAAAAATTGATATCGTTTTATCAGCAAACTGTGGTAATTGATTAAAGACTTCAACATAATCCAATGTACCAAACGACATCATCACCGCAGCAATCCCTAGTAAGAATCCAAAATCCCCTACTCTGTTAACTAAAAAGGCTTTCATATTGGCAAAGATAGCGGTTTCTTTTTTGAACCAGAATCCTATTAAAAGATAAGACACCAAACCTACCGCTTCCCAACCAAAGAATAGTTGCAAGAAGTTGTTTGACATCACCAACATTAACATGGCAAAAGTAAATAAAGAAATATAAGCAAAGAAACGTTGGTAACCTGGATCATCTTGCATATAACCAATGGTGTAAATATGCACCATTAAAGACACAAATGTCACCACACTCATCATGACTAGCGTTAATGAATCAACCATAAAGCCAACATTGAGAGTAATATCACCTGTTACCATCCACGTATAAACGTTTTGATTAAAAGCGGTGGCTTCACCACTTAAAAAGGCTAATAATAACTGGATAGATAAGCCACACGAAACCGCAACTGATGCAATCGTGACAATATGAGAGCCAACTTTACCGATTTTACGACCAAAAAAGCCTGCAATAATAGCACCTGCAAGTGGACTAAGGGCAATGATTAATAATGTATTCATACTCATCACATCTACCCCTTTAACTCGTTAAGTTTATCAATTTCAAGTGATTTACGTTGACGGAAAATCACCACTAAAATAGCTAAGCCAATAGCCGCTTCTGCTGCTGCTACCGTCAAGATGAAGAAAACAAAGACTTGCCCTTGTACATCATTGAGGTAACTTGAAAAGGCAATAAAATTTATATTAACCGATAACAACATCAGTTCAATTGACATAAGTAATATTAAAACATTTCTGCGGTTAATAAAAATACCTGCGATACTGATGACGAACAAAACGCCAGCAAGTACTAAATAATGAATTAGACTCATTATTCTTCACCTCCAATATAATTGCCACGTTCTGCATCCATCTTAACAACACGCATGCGATCTTTGGCTTTGACGTGAACCTGATTTTCAGGGCTAACACTCTTATAATCATCACGTCGACGAAGCGTTAATAAAATAGCAGCAACTATGGCTACTAATAAAACGACTGATGCCAGTTCAAATGGTAATGTGTATTTCATAAATAAACTAGTTGCCACTTCTTTCACATTACTATGACCTAGGGCATGTTTAACCAAATCATCTTGTGGCACAACATCCACCAACTTTTTGCCAAGTAACATAACCATTTCGACACCCATTAGTAAAGCAACAAGCAGCCCTACTTTTGTATATCCCGACATTCCTGATTTTGCTTTAATTTTTACATCTAACATCATGATAACAAACAAAAACAATACCATAACTGCGCCGACATATACCAAAACCAAGGTCAGGGCTAAGAATTCTGCTTCTAGCAACATCCATAAGGCTGCTGCACTAAAAAAACAAAGAATTAAGAAAAGGGCTGAATAAATCGAGTTACGCATGGTAACAACTGCTAATGCAGCACCTATCAATATGGCTGCATAAACATAAAACAGCATGATTTGGTAGAATTCCCCTGATAATAAATACTCAATCATTTATCTGTACTCCGCATCATTTTTACGAGCAGTTGCAATATCCTTTTCACGCATGTCGCCAATGGCTAATAATTGTTGTTTATCCAAAACATTTTTGTCTTTGCCTTCAAAATGAAACTCGTGAATATCCGTTAACACAATTGAATCAACTGGACAAGACTCTTCACAAAATCCACAATAAATGCATTTGAACAAATCAATTTCGTATTTGGTTGTGCGTCGTGAACCATCATCACGCATTTCTGAATCAATGCTAATGGCTAAAGCAGGACAAACCGCTTCGCATAATTTACAAGCAATACAACGCTCTTCGCCATTTTCATAACGTCTAAGTGCATGTAAACCTCGAAATCTATCCGACTTTGGTGTTTTTTCCTCTGGATAACGTATGGTAAATTTACGCTTGAAGAAATATTTACCTGTGACTGTCATCCCTTTGAGTAGCTCTGCAAGGGTTAAACTTTTTAAATACCTAAAAATTTTCATATCGATTAACCACCTATCCATTCAGGTCTATACACTTTCACCGTTGCCACAACCATAATCCATGCGATACAAATTGGAATAAATATTTTCCAACCCAAACGCATGATTTGATCGTAACGGTAACGAGGGAATGTGGCTCTAAACCACAAGTACAATAACAAGAAAACTCCAGTTTTCATAAAGAACCATAAAATACTTGGTTGTGCAATCCAAGAATCACCAGAAAATGGAGAGTACCATCCACCCATAAACATGATAGATGCTAATGAAGAAATCATAATCATATTAGCGTATTCACCCAAAAAGAACAGGGCAAAAGCAGCACCTGAATATTCCACATGGAAACCCGCAACAATCTCAGACTCGCCCTCGGCGACATCAAAAGGCGCACGATTGGTTTCAGCAACACCAGATATAAAATATATAACAAACAATGGCAATAAGGGAATAAAGAACCAACTAAATATTCCACCTGATTGAGCATGAACAATCTCAGTTAAATTTAAGGAACCAGCTGCGATAAGGACACCGACAAGTGCAAAACCCATAGCGATTTCATAAGAGACAATTTGTGCTGCTGATCGTAGCGCACCTAGCAAGGCATACTTAGAGTTTGATGCCCAACCAGCAATAATGACACCATAAACACCAAGAGAAGTCATCGCAAGAATATAAACCAAACCAGCATTAATATTGGCAAGCACCAATCCATCACTAAATGGCACGACAGCCCAAGCAGCAAAAGCTGTTGCCAGAGTAATCACAGGAGCCATCAAGAATAAAAACTTATTGGCATTGGCAGGAAATATTATTTCTTTCAATAACAATTTTACCGTATCGGCAAATGGTTGAGCCAAACCCCAAAGTTTAAACCCAAACAAACCCACTCGGTTTGGACCCATACGACCTTGCATAAAACCAATAATACGTCTTTCGGCATAAGTTAAATATGCCACAACAATAATTAATGGCAAAACAATGGCAACAATTTTGAGTAATGTCCAAATTACCAACCATATTTGATCCCAAATCATACGCTATCTCCCACAATTAAAGTTACATTTAATGCATCAGTCCTCAAACCAACACATTTGTGTACATTGACTGAACCAGCAGGCACATTGTCATCAATATTAGCAAAAAGTGATTGTGTAATGGTATCGCCATCGACTTTTTGATTAACAATAATCTGCATTGCATTCTCGATACCTAATTTCTTTGCATCAACTGGATTTATATTTAGGTTATCCGTACTGGCATGAACCGTATCTTGCAGAGGTTGCGAACGTCTGGTCAACATATCCACATCGTAGATTGTTGTCTCATTAAACAAGACAAAATCATCGGCTTTTTGTTCTTTAACCTTAATATCAGTGCTAATTTCACCTTTATTAATGGCTAATTGAGCAACTTCTGATGAAATCTCATCAATTGAATCGTAAGTAAAACCATCAACATTAAGCATATTAGCCAACACTCTAAGAACTCGCCAACCAGGTTTGCTATCAGCTGATAATTTAGCCGCTGGAGCAAAACTTTGTAATTGAGCAAAGTTATTGAAATAAGAACCTGCCACTTCTGATGCTAGACCAATCGGTAAAATAACATCTGCAACTTTTTTCATGTTGTCATCGGCAAAACTCGCCATCACAACCACCGAATCCGCATCTTCTAATCTAACTTGAGCTCCATAGGCATTGGCAAAATCATCATTTTCTGCTTGGTAAATTAGGAAAGATTTGGCATTACTGTTTAATATATCAGCCACATTAGTTTGAGCACTCATGCCACAAATTTCTGCACCGACTGCATTAGCACCTGTTGCCATTTCATACACTTTGCCATCTGTTTGACTTGATAACCATGCAACCACGGCTTTAATCAAACCAGCTTGTGGATGATTGTTTGAAATTTGACCAATAACATACAAAACATTATTTTCTTTATCAACCAATGCTTTGGCTAAATTATTGAGGTTTTCATCCGTACTTTGTGCATTAATCCACGCACCTAGTTCGCCATCAAGCTTTACTTTGTTCAAATCTGCTACACAATGCGCGAGTGAACCCAAACCATTAACCCAATCAATTTGTGTTCCAACATAATGGTGGAATGTTTCAAAATTAAAATGGTATTGCTTTGGATTGAAAACTGAAACTTTAGAACCTTTTTTCAACCATGCTTGTCTGATGCGGTGTGCTAAAATTGCCTGCTCATGCCCCACATGTGAACCAATGAGAACAATTTGTTGGTTATTGCCAACTTCATCCAAGTTTAAATCCATTCGTGGTAAGCGGTGGTTTTGGCTAAAATCACTTTGACCTAAACGGTAATCAATATTGTCACAACCCAATGCTTTAAATAACTTGTTCAATAAATAGTATTCTTCAT
>JALWML010000658.1:0-1526 GCA_027083915.1 Lysobacterales bacterium
TGCCTTATTCTCATCAAAGTGAAGATGTTGCGTGTTATTATGATTGCAGCTTATGTTGATATTGGTTTAGCTTTATTTATCTTTGCTTGTGTTTATTTTATGTACCTGTGGCAAAAAACCAAACAAAGGCATTGGTTAACCCTCTCTGCATTTATGTTGGGCATCGCCTTAGGAACAAAATATCTTGCCCTTGCATGGCTTGTGCCATTAACTGTCTGGGTGTTTTTTACCTGCAAAAATACAAAATTAACAGTAAAGTTTTTCTTTACCGCTTTATTATTTGGCTGCCCTTGGTATATTCGCAATATCATCATTGCCGGCAATCCAATCCATCCATTTGCCCAAGATGTTTTTGGTTATTGGGTGTGGACAGCAAGTGATATTGTTGCTCAAAAAAAGGAACTTCTAGCTACTTTTGGTGTGGAGAAAAGTTTAGTTAACTTAATTAGACTTCCTTGGTTACTTGGTACTGAAAGTTTTTTTGTAAAGAGTCATTTGGGCTGGGTTTTAATTGCAGGCATACCTTTATTGGTTTTGGCTTATCGAATGGAAAAGTTTTTCAAGCACATGGCAGTATTTGTTTTATTTAGTTTGATTTTTTGGTTTTATAGTGCCCAAATGTTACGTTATTTTATTGCAATTTTGCCCTTTCTTGCTATTTTTGCTGCCTATCCTATTGGTCTACTTTTTCGGTTTACAGATAAGATAACAGTTTTAAGAAACTCTCTACTTATATCGATTTTGTCTCTAGGGCTTCTCTATTATGCAGGCAATACCCTGTATAGGCATTTTTATTACCTCAATAGATGGCGAGCCTTGCCTCAGTCTGATTATGATTGGCAAAATATTTTAGCAAAACGAGACAGTTACTATCCTTTTGCAAAGATTCTTAATGACAAAAATGTTTCAAAGTTGCTTAATATTGGTAGTAGTCGAATAAACTATTCTTTTGATGGTATTGTTTTAGGCGACTGGTTTGGCTTAGCTAATTTTTATCAAATTGCCACTACTGCAAAAAATGCTGATGATATCATTCAACACATGCACCGATTAGATGTGAAGTATATTATTGTTGAAAAAAAACCAAAGTGGGCAAATAAAGTCAATGGCTATTTGATTGGCGATAATCGGTTTGAAGTTATTAAAGATTCAGAGTTAAGGACACTGTATTTTCTTAAACCTTAAAAACCTTATGTAAGATACGCCTAAATTTATGATAAGGCCCACGAAGTATTCTTTTTAACTGACCCTTAACATCGTTAGATTCTTCGGTTAGCTGAGTTATATAACCATACAACCGTTTCAAATGTTGGTCACGTCTTGCCAGTAAAACCTTCATTTCTTGTACATCTTGAGCCGTTAATACCCGACCTTCTTTAATATGTTTCGGCAAGTGACGTTCCACATAAATAGTCGTGTGCGGCTTGATATCAGGCTCCGACTCTTTGGTGTAATAATAGAGTGCAAAAGATTTACGCGATAAGTGCTTTTTATCCTCTGGCAAATCGATACGTGGAAATCCATGC
>JALWML010000658.1:1536-1951 GCA_027083915.1 Lysobacterales bacterium
ATTTATCCCATTCCTTATTAAGGTAAACAATCAAATTCATCCGACGGCGATAACCCGTAAAAGGATGGTGAGTAAAATCCACATGCGGGTCTAAATCTTGCCCATGCAAATTATTATGTGTTCCCCCACCAAAATAATGTGGGTCATACTGAAGGTTTTTAATGCCAGTAAAATCTTCAACTAGTTGCAAAAATTCATCACTTTTAACCAACTGATCTAACTGTTTGTATGAATCACTGATATCTGAAACATGCTCATGCACCGCTTTTCGGCCCACCTCACCATCTTCATTAGTTGCTAATTTTTTATCAAAATCAGGAAAGTCATCCAATAGCTTTTGGCAAAACTCTGATGTGAAAAAGTTATCGATAACGACGTGTTTAAAGGGTTTGTTGTTAACAAACCCTTTGTTAAC
>JALWML010000659.1 GCA_027083915.1 Lysobacterales bacterium
CCTTGGTGAAATTATTGATTTAGGTGTAGCCCACAACTTGGTTAATAAATCGGGTTCGTGGTATTCTTATGGTGATACACGCATTGGACAAGGCAAAGAAAATGCCAAAATGTACATGCAAGAGCACCCAGAAACAGCTCAAGAGATTGAAACTAAGTTACGTGAAATCTTAATGCCGCATTTGAACGAGCAAAAAGAAGAAGTTGAGTAAGTTAGGCTTTACAAAACGAAGTGACCTTGAAAAAGCCAGAGCCTCTGCTCTGGCTTCTTTGTGTATGCGTGAACATTCAGTCAAAGAATTGTCTGAAAAGCTTGCCAGAAAAGAATATAAACAAGAAAGCATAGAAATAGTCATTAAAGAGTGTCTTGATAGCAATTACCTCAATGATGAACGCTTTGCAGAAATTTATTGGCGTAACCGCACGCGAAAAGGTTTTGGACCCAATAAAATCAAACAAGAACTCAAATTCAAAGGCATTTCTTCAAGCATGGCAGATAGAACCATGAATCAAGAAGAACTTGATTTTGACGAGGTTGTGCAAAGGGTTTATGAAAAGAAATTTAAAGGCAAGCCAATAGGAGATTTCAAAGACAAAGCCAAACGCCAAAATTATTTGTATCAACGTGGTTTTCCAACGGAGTTGATACGCCTAGTTATCTCGAATTAATGTTTTTAAAAATTAATAGACATAATAATATCTGACTATAAACCATTACTTTTTGTGCAATTGTTTTTAACTGTAATGCCCAAATGCCTTGTGAAGAAGGTGGACCAAACAGCATCAAGACTAAATAACCAAATAGTAAACTATTTAATACAAACAAAAGTTTATTGATTTTATGGTATTTTTTCTTATCAATTAGTATGTGGAATAAGGCTGAAGTAAAAAAGAAACTAAAAAATGCTACACGCCCAAATTTTACATGGGTAGCTATATCTGTATCAACGGGAAATAGGGCGATGCCGATATAACTTATTGAGGAAATTAGTGCTAATAAAACAACTAAGTATCAGAGTTTGTTGGTTATTATTCTTGTTGCTTGTAAAAAGAATAAAAATATCCCGATTCCAACCAAAGATAAGGTAATAGTATAAAAAATTGAATAAGCATTTGGTTTGCCAGCAAAATTGATGGTTCTGCCTAGGTCACTCAAATAATTTTGATCCAAAACAAAATGTGTTAGCTCTGGTGCATAGCGATTGCCACCAGTGTATAAAGTCATTAAGATAACTGTAGTTACAATGTATTGCCAAAAGAGGAAGAGAGTGCTGTTTTTAAGATTGATTTTATTCATTTAAGCAATTGTAGTGGATTTTGTATTATTGCGTAATAAAAAAACACTATTTTTAGGTGTCTTGAATGTATAAAGTGGTGGTATACTTTGAAAATATAAAATTAGCATAAAAAATTATTTATGAATAATCAGGATATCATTCAAACATTAAGAACGGCACATCAAAATCAAACTCAACTTAATTTGATGGCTGATCAGAAGGCTAATATTTTGATAGGCGCATTAATATTGATGTATACCATGGTTTTTTCGCGTTTGTTAACATTAGCAGAATACAGTGATCAGGTGATGGTGCCATTGGCAGCTTTTGTTGTTTTAGGTATAGTACCATTGGTTTTGACAGTTTTCGTACTGGTGCCTCGTAATATTAAAGGAAAAGAGGAACAAAAAATTGAACGCATGCCGAATCCTCTGTTTTTTGGTTTTTTTACTCATTTTTCAGAAAAAACATACGTTGACTACATGTTATCAACCATAAATGATAATGAAAAAGCCCGTCAATTAATGCTTAAAGACTTGTATCAAATTGGTGTCATTTTAAAGCGAAAATACAGGTTGTTGAGACTGGCATATATTTTTGCTATGATTTCCTTAGTTGCTCCTGTCTCGCTATGGCTTCTAATTTATTTTGAAAATAATTAA
>JALWML010000660.1 GCA_027083915.1 Lysobacterales bacterium
ATTGTGTGGATTAAAGCCAGATTTGTTAGTCGTTGTGGCTTATGGGTTAATTCTGCCACAAGTGGTTTTGGATATCCCTACGATTGCTTGTTGGAATATTCATGCCTCATTATTACCACGATGGCGCGGAGCTGCTCCAATTCATCGTGCTTTATTGGCAGGTGATAAAACCACAGGAGTGGGTATTATGCACATGGAAGCAGGCTTGGATACGGGAGCAGTTTATTTGCAACACGAATGCGCTATTGCCGATGATGAAACCACACAAAAGCTTCACGATAAATTAGCAGTGATGGGAGCCAATGCTTTGATTGAAGCCATTGAATTGTTGCAACAAGACAATTTGCCAACGCCAATGATTCAAAATGAAGAAAATGTCACCTATGCTAAAAAATTGACTAAATCAGAGTCGGTCGTTGATTGGAATCAAAGTGCAGAACTGATAGATAGAAAAATAAGAGCCCTTGTACCATGGCCTGGAATCGTAGCACATATTGCTGGTGATGATTATAAAATCTGGCAAGCACGATTTGTAGAAGATAACAGCAATGCTGCAGTCGGTGAAATTTCTCATGCCGATCAGTCCTCTTTGTCTATTCAGTGCCAATCGGGTCAACTGCAAATTTTGTCTATTCAAAAGTCAGGAAAAAAACGCATGGATATTGCCCAATTTATGCAAGCAAAGGCTGATTGGTTTACATGAGCAAACAACGAACAATTGCCGCACAAATAACTTACGAAGTGGTTTTTAAAAAGCAGAATTTGACAGAGGTTTTTAATCAACGCTTAAGTGAAAATCTTGCACCAGAGTTTAAATCAGCAGTAAAAGCCCTGTGTTATGATACCATCAGGCACTATTTGCAGTTGCAAGATCGTTGGCAACAATGTGTTGAAAAAATGCCGAAGGATAAGTTGGTTCGCGTGATACTATCACAAGCTTTAGCTGAATTTTATTACCAACAAAAACCTGAACATGTGGTCGTTAACGAAGCGGCAAATATTGCTAAAAAACTCAAAAAACGCTGGGCCTGTGGTTTAATCAATGCCACTTTAAGACAAGCACTAAAAAACAAAGACTATCAGCCAAGTGATGAAGTTGCTGAATTTGAACATCCGCAGTGGTGGATTGATTACCTTAAAAGCGATTGGCCTGATGATTGGCAAACTATCATACAAGCCAACAACCAAAAACCACCGCTATGGGTGCGCTCTAAAAAGCCACTGGAAAATTCACTAGAACAGGTAAAAAAACACCCAACTATTGAAGGGGCTTATAAAATTGATGCACAAAACATAACCAGCAACCCCGACTTTAAATCAGGAAAAATATCGGTTCAGGATGCCAGTGCACAATTAGCGGCTTATATTTTATCTCCCAAGGATGGTGAGTTTATCTTGGATATATGTGCAGCTCCAGGTGGAAAAACAGGGCACTTGCTTGAGTTAAATAAAACCATAAAACTTGAGGCTTTAGAGTTGTATGAAAATCGAGCTAAAAAAATTTACGAAAACCTGCAACGTTTAGATTTAAAGGCACAAGTCATTATTGGCGATGGTTCGCAACCAGAAGACTGGTTTAAAGGTGAAAAGTACGACAAGATTTTATTGGATGCTCCATGCAGTGCCTCAGGAATTGTGCGCCGACAAGTTGATGTTAAGTTCCAAAGAAAACCCGAAGACTTCAAGGCGATTTGCCAAACTCAGCACAATCTTTTATCCTCTGCGGCAAATCTACTTACTGATGGTGGGCGGCTTCTTTATGCCACCTGTTCGGTTTTTAAGCAGGAAAATAGTCAACAGATTAAATTATTTTTAAATTCTCACCCTGAATTTAGTGAAATCAAGTTAAAATATCCCTTTGCAAAAAATTGTGAGTTTGGCATACAAATCTTAACAGGCTCACAAGATATGGATGGCTTTTATTACTGTTACC
>JALWML010000661.1 GCA_027083915.1 Lysobacterales bacterium
ACCAAGCGCTTCACGACTGGCGTAATACATTTCGGCAACCGCCTTACTCATGGTGCGAACACGTAAAATATACGCTTGGCGTTCGGTCACACTAATGGCTTTTCTTGCATCCAATAAGTTGAAATAATGCGATGCTTTTAAGGCTTTTTCATAAGCAGGCAAGGGTAGTTTTGCTTCAATTAATTTCAAACATTCACTTTCGCAGTTATTGAAATCTTGCAATGAAATTTCTACATTGGCATGTTCAAAATTGTAAGTGGACTGTTCCACTTCGTTTTGATGGAAAACATCGCCATAAGTAACTGTGCCATTTGGTGTTTCGGCCCAAATCAAATCATAAATACTGTCTTTTTCTTGCAAATACATAGCAAGTCGTTCCAAGCCATAAGTGATTTCGCCCATGACAGGTTTGCATTCGAGACCGCCAACTTGTTGAAAATAAGTAAACTGTGTCACTTCCATGCCATTAAGCCAGACTTCCCAACCTAAACCCCAAGCTCCCAGAGTAGGCGACTCCCAATTATCTTCCAAAAAGCGAATATCATGTAAAAGTGTATCAATACCGAGTTCTTTTAATGACTCAAGATACAATTCTTGAATATTGTCAGGTGAAGGTTTTAGCACCACTTGAAACTGGTAATAATGTTGCAAACGATTCGGGTTTTCTCCATAACGCCCATCAGTTGGGCGACGGCAAGGTTGCACATAAGCACTATTCCACGGCTCAGGGCCAATAGAACGTAAAAAAGTAGCGGGGTGAAAAGTTCCTGCACCGACTTCCAAGTCCAAAGGCTGCACAATCACACAACCATTTTTCGCCCAAAATTCTTGCAGTTTTAAAATTATTTCCTGAAACGTTAACATAGATTAGTCACTTATTTGCTGCATTTTACAAAACCGTAAATTATAGTTGATTATTGCGCTATTGAAAACAATATTTATATTTAACAGTAAAACAGAAGAGTGAAATAAATTATCAAAGGTTTTTTGTTTCACGCTATAATACGCATATTAGCGGACGTAGTGTAATGGTAGCACGCAGGTTTTCAGTACCTGAATATCGGGTTTCCCCCCGAGTGGTACGGGTTCAAATCCCGCCGTCCGCTCCAGACTTATTATGTTAAAATACCGTATATCCTTATACGGATTTTATAACGCTATGCGTTTCGCCCTCGTGGCTCAAAATTAAAAATTATATAAAATTAAAAAATGGCAAGAAAATTATCACACATAACGACAAAACTCACTGCCTTTATGCAGGCACATTATGGCAAGCGTAAAGTATGCAAGGACTATATCAAAAGTGAAAACGGTAAATTACAAATTCCAGACAACTTGCTAATGGCATTTGTCGTGGGTCGAGCCGAATTAGAAGGCAACTTTTATAATTACCTCCTACAAAAAAATTTCATCCATCCCACAAGCCAAGCACGGCTTTATAAACCATTGATAAAAAACCATGCCAACTTTCAAGAAATAATAGAAAAAGCCAAAATACTACCATACTTCACAATAGCCAACCCAAAGACCAAGAGTGAAATAAAAGACTATAGAAACGCCTGTTTTGCCTGTTACTGCATAATAATAGCCATCAGTAAAAACCAAAAAGACCCATTAGCTGACACACTTACCTATGGCTACTATAAACACTATATGCCTATGCTGTTTCCTAGCAAAAGTAAAAGCCAAGACATCAAAACCCTAGCACAAGAAATAACTAAAAACATCAATCAAAAATGGAATAAAAAAACCACCTTAAAAGAATCTTACAAAATCATAAAAGACCAAGTAGAATTTAGACTACTGGCAATAATGCCCAACCACAAAGGCATAGAACTGATAAAATTAAAAGGCGAACGCCTCAAAGCCACACGCTTAAACAGTTACCAAACCTTACTCATGCAACTGCAAAGCCATTACTACAACCTTGATTTACCAAAAAATAATTGACAAAAAGTATTAAAAAAACTACAATTTACAACACTTAATTACGAAAAATAAATAAGTAAAGTTATTTACTAAGAAATTACCATTTTGCTTTGCTGTTTTTACCGAAGCCTACGGCAAAAACAGACAAAGGAAAAAATATAAGATTGGTACTAATAAAAGTCTATTTTTGAGTAGTTTAACAGGTTGTTGACGAGACTTGGGCTTGTGTTAAATCACAAGAGGAAACCATTAATTAAGCACAACAGGTTAATCATACGAGGCAACAAAGTTAGATATTAGTATTCGTTTTATGGTTTAAAAAATGCTCTAATCTTCACGGTTAATGACCATATCTTTTTTATTATAAATCACCATGCAAAAATGAACAAAACTGCAAAAAATTGCTTTTCATTCTCTAGTGCTTGCCTTTTTTTTCTGTGCTAGCCCTTATGTTTTCTCTCAAGAAAAAGCGACAAGTCTAAAAGCCGAAAAACCAACTTCGATCCTGAAGAGAGAGGGCATTGACAATGTGAAAAAAGAGACAGAACAAGAGGAATCAGATACGAACGATCAAGAAATTATTATAAAAAATACACTTGCTTCAAAGGAAGAGGTAAAGAAGACAGTCAAGAGAACAAAGGAAAAAGTACAAGCTTGGAAAGATGCTGGAAAAGAATGGTTTGAATGATTATCTGAGAATATGAAAGCTCAATGGAGGCTCATTTATTATAGATATACTCGAGAGGTTATATCAGATGAAAATACATGATTAGACATTCATAAGAAAAATATCAAAAGGATGGCTGCAAAAAACATGTCATTTTCAAAATGGATCAAAATACCTTGGTCGATATTAGATGGATGAAACCTCAATGATGAGAAATCATTAGAAACATTTATTAATGCTTTCCCAGAATTACAAGAAGCTCGTAATAAGTATTTACATAAAAAAGCCTCTGCTTTTCCAGATTTAGTAAATATTATTGACAATCCTAAATTACGCATAAGTAAGCCTTTTAAAAAAAGTAATTCATTTGTTAAAATATTACTCAGAAGTTTAAAGTCTATTGAAAAAGGTTTATAAAAATATATCTCATAATACACTTTTAAACCATTAAAACCCTTTGATTTATTCAAAGGGTTTTTTATTACCCAAATCCCGATATAGAAACATAAACTCGCATCAAAGAAATATACAAGGACACCCATCGTATTTTACATAAAATCCATTATGTGCTATGATGTGAAAACACATTCAAAATTTAAGAAAAGGAGAGCTCTATGACTGTACCAAGACGAAGTTTAATATCTTTAGAAGATACACCCTATTATCATTGCTATGTGCGTTGTGTTAGGCGGGCATTTTTGTTTGGGGATGATAAATATTCGGGGGTGAATTACGATCATAGGCGCGAATGGATTCGGGAGAAGATTTTGTCGCAAACTGATGTGTTTGCCATTGATTGTTGTGCTTATGCGGTGATGTCAAATCACTACCATGTGGTGCTTTTTGTGGATGAGCAGAAGGCGAAGGATTGGGACAGACGCGAAGTTCTTAGGCGTTGGAAACAGTTGTATAATTTATCTTATCTAACTGAAAAATACTTTCAAAAAGAATCACTTACAAAGGCAGAACTTAATGCTATTTACGAGCAAATAGAAGTTTATCGTGAACGTTTAATGGATATTTCGTGGTATATGCGCGGCATTAATGAATCGGTAGCGCGTCGTTCAAATGCCGAGGATAATTGCAAAGGTCGATTTTGGGATGGACGTTTTAAGTCTCAGGCTCTTTTGGATGAACAAGCCTTGCTGACTTGCATGGCGTATGTAGATTTAAACCCCATACGAGCCAATATGGCAAAAACGCCTGAAACATCTGATTATACTTCCATTCAAGAGAGAATACTGAAAAAGCAAACCAAGCTCAAGCCCTTTGGAGCAAGTCAAAGAAGTGACGAACAAGACATACCCTTTGCATTAGATGATTATTTGAGCTTAGTCGAAACCACGGGACGTGCCATTATTGATGATTATAAAGGCTATATTCCAGCAGAATTACCTGATATCTTGCAAAGAATGGGTTTAAACAACGATACTTGGCTGAATCAAATCAAATATTTCGATAAATGGTATTACAAAGCCATCGGCACGGTGGATAATCTCAAGAAGTACTGCCAATCACTCAAACAGAAGTATATTAAGGGCTTACCTAAGATCCAGCTGTGAAAAGTTTCTCAAATTAGAGTTTGAGTGGGATCAACCCCCGCTTTCCTGTGGTATCTTTTGCTATTCCTGTAACACTCTTTATATATGGCTAATTATTTTACTTCAAAGGTTTCTTTAATGCTTGTATTCTCTTTAGTGTTAATTTCAATAGTGTATTTTCCTTTTTGTATATAAATATTGTGTCCTAATCTTATGCCTTCTTGGACAGGAGTAAGTGACTTGTTGAGCGGTGGCTTTTCATCTTTATTGCGAAAAGTTTCTGCTTTCAAGGCTAGTTCTTGATTGAGTTTGTTATCCCATTGCCATAGATTGATGCCTTTATTCAAGGTGACATCGGCAGTGTAAATCGGTTGTTCATTTTCATCCTCAATAATTATTTGCACCTGTTTTTTGTCTGTGGACCAAATTGTGACATTTGTTTTGTCGTTGTTATCATTTGTTGCAAACCAGCGAGATGGTCGAGAATTCCAGCTTGGGTGAAATTTAATGTCTTTCATGTTTACAATGGCTGTGTCTTTGTCCTTATAGTTTGAATAATCTTGCAATGAAGAAACATCTGCAATCCACATACTGCGACCATGCGTGGCAACAACAAGCTCTTTATCACGAGGGTGAACAATTAAATCATGCACGGGTACGGTTGGCAGTTGTGTACCAAGAGTTGTCCAATTTTGTCCATAATCAAAAGAAAAATACAAGCCTTTGTCGGTTCCAAGATAGACTAAACCTTTAGTGTTAGGGTCTTCTTTGATGACATTGACTGCTTCATTGGGTAATCCTTTGCTGATGGAATTCCACTTTTTACCAAAATCATCAGAATAATAAACATAGGATTCAATATCATCATTGCGGTAGTTGTTGAGTGTTAACCATAGGTCTTTTTTATCGTGTTTAGAGGCAATTACACGAGAAACCCAGAGTTTTTTAGGTAATTTCTTGCTGACATTATTCCATTTGTAGCCACCATCTTTTGTGACCCAGACTAAACCATCATCTGTTCCGACAACTAGACGACCAAATTTCAGTGGCGATTCACTTATGCTGGTGATGGTGGCATAAGGAATATCTCCATATTTCAACGACTGAGTTAGGTCTTTGCTAATGGCATCCCATGTTTCGCCTTTATCAAAGCTTCGAAATAGTTTGTTAGCTCCATAATAAATAATGTCTTTGTTGTGAGGAGATAAAACCACAGGTGTATTCCAGTTGTAACGTAATGGTTTTTCATTTATAAAATTAGGCGGTTTAATTGACTTTGATTTGCCATCCTCTAATCTAAAATTGTTGCCAAATTGGTAGCCAACATAAACGGTTTTATCATTGACACTGACATGCATGCCATCGCCGCCAAAAATCCTTTTCCATGACTCTCCATCTTTCCAATCTGTTTTACTTGAACCTTTGAGTGTGCCATTGTCCTGTAGTCCGCCATAGACATTATAAGGTTCCTCCATATCAACAGCTACGGTATAAAATTGACCGACTGGTTGATAATCGAGTTTTCGCCAATTTTTACCTTGATCATAAGATTCATCAGCTCCACCATCATTGGCAGCTATGATGTGTTGAGAGTTATTGGGATCTACCCATAATTCATGATAGTCAACATGAACTTTTGGGTTGTAAAGTGATTGCCATGTTTTACCACCATCTTTTGATTTGATTAAAGGAACTCCCATGGTATAGATGGTGTTGGCATCGTTTGGATCAACGTGAATTTTGCCAAAATAATAGCCATAAGTAAAGACAACATTGGATAAGGGTTTGTCATGTGTTTTTGTAAATGTTGTTCCGCCATCATCTGATCGGTAGACTTCCAAACCTTTAATATCGGTGTTGAATAAATTGTTATTGGCATCTTTAAGAGATTTAACCAAATCATGCACCTTCATGTCATGAGATTTAATTTTTTCAATAACAGATTTGGCGGTGACATCTGGTGGGAAGTTGTTGTTTCGCAGGAAGTTTTCTATATTTTTTTCGTCTTGACTAAGAAACTCTTCTCGACTCATGGTTTTAAGGCGTTTGGCATTGACTGCAGTGTCACCTAAATCCCATTGTGATTCGGGTAATATTTCTTGGTTGTCAACCACAACATAAACAATATTGCTATCTGATTGGGCAACATCAACACCCATACGCCCAACAAATTTTCCTTGAGGAAGTCCGTTAGTTAGTATTTTCCATGTCTGACCATTATCAGAGCTTTTATAGACTTTGCTGCCTTCTCCACTTTCGATAAAATCCCATGCTTTGCGTTCGCGTTGCCAGCTTGTTGCATAAACATCACCATTACTGGCAATAGATAAATCCGCAAAACCTGTGACATCTGTGCCATTTAAGACTTTTTTCCAGTTTTTTCCTGCATCATTACTAACAAAAATACCTCGATTACTGCCTTTGGAATAAAGCGCACCAAGTGCTGTCACGTAAATTCGATTTGAGTCATTTGGATCAACTAGTATGTCACCAATCCGATTGGTATTGCCTAATCCCATGAATTGCCACGTTTTTCCACCATTGATTGACTTATAAACGCCCATTCCAGCATAAGACGAACGTGATGAATTGTTTTCACCTGTGCCTAACCACAGTATTTGATCATTATTTGGATCAACATCAAAACCACCAACAATTTGGGAGGGTAATGTGTCGGTAATGGGTTTGAAGGTTATGCCATTATCTATTGACTTCCAAACACCACCAGAGGCATAGGCAAGATATAGGATGTTATTGTTTTGTCTTGAGGCCCTGATTGCGACAACTCTTCCTCCTTGAACCACTGGTCCAATATTTCTCCAAGGCAGTTCTTTGAAGTTGGACTGTTCTATTAATGCTTGGTGTTTTTGCCAAGATTTTAATTGGTTTTGATAATTATCTGCAGTAAATGCAAAGCCACTAAGACAATAAAAACTAAAGGCGAGAAAAATTATTTTTTTCATTTTGGTTTAATCTGAGGTAAGACAAGCATATGATTATGCTTAGCAACAACACAGGATTCAACCCTTTTTATTCATCCCATGAAAAAAAGCTATTTTAAAACGGCTGGTCTATCAACTGTCGTTAGTTTTTTTGTAAACGGTTGCCCACCAGAAAAACCTTTGAGTTCGAGGGTTTCGCCAGGTTTTGATTGCGCTATTAGTTCACGGTAATGTCTTTGGTCTTTTATCTCAACTCCATTAATGTGTGTGATAATATCACCTTGCCTAAAGTTGGCTTGAAATGCAGGGTAATTTCTTAAAACACCAAGAACCATTACTCCTTTGTTTGGTTTTAACACGCGTGAACGATAAAATTGACGATCAGATACGAGGTCAATGCCTAAGTAACCACGTTGCACTTTTCCATTTTCTAGAATTTCTTGCATGATGAGTTTGGTGGCATTTGAGGGAATAGCAAAATTTATGCCTTGTGCGCCATTTCGGTTAAAAGTTGCCGTACTTATGCCAACGACTTCTCCGTAAGCATTTATTAATGCACCACCTGAATTTCCTGAGTTGATGGCTGCATCTGTTTGGATGAAATTTTCGATGGTGCTGACATCAAGTCCACTTCTTCCTTTGGCACTAATAATGCCTAAAGATACACTTTGAGAAAGACCATAAGGATTGCCAATAGCAAGGACAATATCGCCTGTTTGGGTGGTATCAGAATCAGCAAAAGTAGCAGGTATCAAGTTGAGTGCTTCAATTTTTAAAACGGCTAAGTCGGTAACACTATCAGAGCCTATTATTTTTGCTTCTAACAAACTATTATCCCAAAGTGAGATAATAATTTGCGTTGCATTCTTGATGACATGGTAGTTGGTAACAATATAACCGTCAGCAGATACAACGACTCCAGAACCAAGGTATTGTTGGGTGATCGGTTGTGAGACAAGAGAACTTAAACCCATAAACTTTTGCATTTCAGCATTGAGCTGTCGGCTTCTTACAATTTCGCTTTGCGCATAAATGCTAACCACTGAGTGTGAGATTTTTTTTACTGCATCGGCGTAACTGTTAGGAGAGCTCGTTGATTGAGTTTGGTTTGGGTTAAATGCTGTTTGTGTACTTGGTTTAAAATAGAGGATAATAAATCCTAGAGCCAATCCAGCCACGATGGATTGAAGTATAAATTTTAAAATTGAAGTTGATTGACTCATAAAATTAGTTGAGATGTATAAATTATGGGTTCGATTGTACCTGAACTTGACCAAAATTAAAATTTTAACTACATTAGACATATTGAATACATGTTTATGTATAAAAAAAAATTATTTTGGAGTAAAATCCTACCGTTAATGTGTAATAAAAAAATAGGAGTGAGTAATAATGACTGATAAAGTCAATGAAAGTCGCAGAAATCTATTGATTGCAACATCCGTTGTTGGTGCAATTGGTGTAGGGTTTGCTGCTGTTCCTTTTATAAAATCGTGGATGCCATCTGAGCGTGCAAAAGCCGCTGGTGGGGTCGTTAAAGCTAATGTTTCTAAACTAGAATCAGGTCAAAAATTACAAGTAAAGTGGAGAGG
>JALWML010000662.1 GCA_027083915.1 Lysobacterales bacterium
ACTTAGCGACTCGTTTGGTGCGAGGTTGGACCCATTTGGAACGTCAAAAAGGTGGTATTGGTATGCGTGGGCCGGGTGAAACACAACTGGAGACCGATAGAAGATTGCTAGCAATTCGGGTTAAAAAACTCAAAGCACGATTAGAAAAAGTTGTCAAACAACGTAATCAAGGCAGAAATTCACGCAAACAAAGCGGCACAAAAATGCTGGCATTTGTCGGTTATACCAATGCTGGCAAGTCAACCTTGTTTAATAATCTTACGCAAGCAAAAGTTTATGCTGCCGACCAATTATTTGCCACGCTCGACCCAACAGTTCGGCAATTGCCTGATATTCAAGGCAGCGAAGTTGTGGTCAGTGATACTGTTGGCTTTGTGCGAGATTTGCCACATGATTTGGTTGCGGCATTTCAGGCAACCTTGCAAGAAGCCATCGAAGCCGACTTATTGATTCACGTGATTGATTGCAACAATCCAGAGCAAGATGAACATATTACTGAGGTTAATTCCGTATTAAAACAAATTAATGCGGATAAAATTCCTGTTATTACGGTCTATAATAAGATTGACTTGGCAGGCATTGAGGCAAAAGTGGTTCACGACCATGACGGATTAGTGACGCAGTGTTGGTTATCAGCCGAGACTGGCGTTGGTGTAGAATTATTGCGAAAGGCTATTGAAGAACGCTTCAATCGTAGCCATATACTGAAAGATTTGCAAATTCCTGCTCATTTAGGCAAATTACGGGCACTTTTCTACCAAATGGACGCAATTCGGGAAGATATTTTCAATGATGAACATGGTTGGTCATTAAAGGTTGAACTACCGCCAGAAAAGTGGAAAATGTTAGCAGCACGTAAAGACAAGTGTGGGCAATTTGTTCATAATATTTTATAAAGACAATTTTGGAGTAATCTATGGCCTGGAATAAACCTGGCGGCAACAACGACGACGATAACAACAAGGGTGATAAAAAGCCAAACAACCCTTGGGGCTCTGGTGGCAATCAAGCACCTGATTTAATGAAAATCATTACTGGTTTTTTCGACAATATTAAAAAAACATTTGCTGGTGATTCAAAACCACCAACAGGTGGTAATTCCAATGCGTTTATTTTACCCATCGTATTGATAGCAGTTGTATTGGCTGCTTATGCCATAATGACTTCGGCACATAAAATAGGGCCTTCAGAACGTGGCGTGGTCTTAACTTTTGGTAAATATTCCAAAACCATGCAGCCAGGATTAAATTTCACTTGGCCAAAACCAATTTCTCAAGTTTATAAGGTTGATGTCAAAAAAATCTTTTCTATCAGTGAAGAAGGTGAAATGCTGACCGAAGATAAAAACTTGGTATTTTTAGAGTTTGATATCCAGTATCGAATTCGCCAAGAAAAAGTCAGAGATTATCTTTTTAAATTAGAAAATCCTCCTGAAACAGTCAAACATGCTGCTGAAAGTGCGGTAAGACAAGTGGTGGGAACCAACACCATGAGTCATTTACTCAATGAAAATCGTGAAGATTCAATTAAAACAATCGTAAGCGTTTTACAAGAGATGTTAGACAAGTATTCTTCTGGGATACAAGTCACGAATTTTAACTTTAAAGAAGTTCATCCACCAGCAGATGTAAAAGAAGCATTTAACGATGTTGTTAAAGCTCGAGAAGATGCCAAAACTTATATTAATGAAGCAAAAAAGTATGCTAAACAGCAAATTCCTTTGGCCGAAGGTAAAGCTTTAGAAATCATTCAACAGGCCCAAGCCTATAAAGAAGCCACAATTACCAAGGCTGAAGGTAAAGCTCAAGAGTTTAACCTAGTACGTCAACAATATGAACTTGCACCTGATGTAACCAAGGAACGTTTGTATTTAGAAACCATGGAACAGGTATTTGCCAATACTTCTAAAGTTATTATGGACTCCTCTAATG
>JALWML010000663.1 GCA_027083915.1 Lysobacterales bacterium
CCTTAAACAACTTAAAATTGCACTGGATAAATCTCGAAAATCGCCAATTTTAAATATTTACAGAAATTACAGAAATTATATTTTAGTCCTAGAATGATGGCATTAAATAGACTTTGCACTGATAAAAATTTATCATACAGGGTGTTTTATCAATTTGAAAACCTCGGTGACAGGATCTACATTTAATCAACTCTTTGAATATTGCAAAAAAGGTGAGACGCAAAATTTACTGAATGCACTTGGCAATATAGACGCGCAAACGGTGGTTGATGAGCGTGGTCACAGCTTACTTTGTGTTGCCTTAAAAAATGGGCATCCTTTGCTCGTCAAAACTCTTATCGGCGAAGGGTTCACGTTTAAAACAAAAAATCCCCCACTTATCTCAGCTTGCCAATACCCAAAAGATGAGTGCGAGTGTTTAGAAATTGCTTTAGAAATAGATGCTAACATCAATGCTTTTACCCCAGAAAAAAGAACAGGGCTCATGACTGCTTGTTTGCTTGGGCATCTCAACAAAGCACAAAAATTACTCAAACTAAATGCAAACCCAAACCTTGAAGACATTTATGGTAACACCGCACTTTTAGAAGCCGTGCAGTCCAACCAAAAAACATTAGTCGAAGAAATTTTAAAATACAATGCTTCTGTAAACCACACCAATAACAACGGTGAAAGCGCTTTAATTGTAGCGCTCCGACAAAAAAAACCTTCAGAAGAGATTGTCATGCAATTATTGCAAGCCCAAGCTGATCCAGAAATTGTCGACAATAACAACCGCTCTGCGTGGTTAATTGCCAAACAGAAGCATCCTAAAATTGCGCGTCAAATTGAAAAGCATTTAAACAGTGTTAACCAAATAGAGTTGCCTTTTTTTACTAATAACTATGAGACCACACAAAAGGAAAATCCTATCAGGACAACTAGTCAACCAAAAGTAATTGATGAAAAACTCCCAGGTCAGGAAAACACGCCAAACAAAGAAGAAATTAATACAAATAACAAAACAAGTGATACAGCACTACTGACACCCAAATCACAATCTGATACGCCAAGCAAAGCCAATAAACCATTATTCATCCAAAAAGAATCTATAAAGTCAAATAAACAAGAATGGTTTCATGCCGCTAAACAGGGTAATTTAGGCAGCCTCAATCGCATGATAATCGAAGGAATTGACATCAATTGTACCGACTCAAAAGGATGTACCGCCTTAATTCGAGCAAGTGGTCATTCACGTCGTGCCGTTGTTTCATTTTTATTGCAACAAAATGCCGACATAGAAGCTCGATCAGACAATGGCAGCACTGCTCTCTCTTCAAGTATAATCGGCAACTGCCGAAGAGTCACTGGCTTGTTGTTAGATAAAAAAGCCAATCCTAACGGATTAGGTCCAGCAGATTATTCTTATGCTACCATTGCAGCAGCAAGTTGGAATGATGCCATGCTCAGCATTTTATATCGTTATAAAGCTGATATTTTTATTTTGAATAAACACCAACAAAACTTACTGCATATTATTGCTCAAGCTGCCGAGTATAATAACAATATTAACAACGCCAAATCCTGTTTCACTTTTTTACTTGATCATGGCTTAGACATCAATGCCAAAGACCAATTTGGAAATACAGCTCTAATGCTTTTATGCGGGGCACATAAAAAGAGTTATAAGGTAGATGATAGAAATATTGCTTCACTAGCTTACCAAATTATTAAATTAGGAGCATCTGCGGCTCTCACCAATGCACAACAAAGGTCAGCACTTGATGCAACTCACCTTCATAAATTAATTCAGACCAAGGGAGTTCTAATGAATGCCCTGTCCTGGAACGACAGTTAACTTGGTAAGCCAATATGCCAAGTAAATCACAAATTCAAAAAATATTCGCAAAAAATCATGAACTGGTTATTAAGGCTGTTTCGTACCAAAG
>JALWML010000664.1 GCA_027083915.1 Lysobacterales bacterium
GGCGATGTACTTTATTTTTTGTTTTGTTGTAAGTTTGTTAGTTTTACAAAAGTCATCCAATGGCTTGGCATCTTCGATTAGTTCCATCACTAAATAAGTGATATTATCATCAGTTTTACCGCTGTGCAGCATTTTGACAATATTGGGGTGAGATAAACCTGCCAATATTTTTTGTTCATTTAAGAAATGATTAAGCAGTTCATTACTGTTATCTTTTGGTGCAAATATTTTGATGGCAACATGTGTTTGATTTTCCGCATCAATGCGTTTTGCTCTAAAGACTTGAGACATACCTCCATGTCCGATTTCTTCGAGTAATTTGTATTCATCCAGTTGTTGACCAACAATAAAATTTTGTGTATTGTTAATTCCCAAATTGAACCCTTGAGAGATTTCATCACGGTAAAATACTGTGGCTTGTGAACCAGCATTTATTAAGGTGATAATAGCTTCGCGTACTTCGAGCGTGATATTTTGGATGCCATAAACATGTGATAAGGCTTGTTGTGGTGATAGCTCAGAAATTTCGGCGTAAAGTTCACTCGCTTTTTTCCATATTTCAGTATTATTATTCACTTCATAATCCCCATTATCACTACTGTGATTATACTTTGTAAGTCTATATATTAATGAGAACTAAGTCTAGAATTAGGCTGGATTCTGGTTGTTTTCTTTTGATAATGCCATAATTAATGTAGTTGCTTGATTCCAAATACGCATAACTTGCCTTTCAGACTTGTTGATGAGTTCACTGATTTCTTTAAAGGTTAGATTAAACAGCAACTTATATTCCAATATTTCGCAGTATTCTTTATTAATGCGTTCAACCTTCTGTAATAACTGATCTATCTCTAAAAAATCAAAATCTATATCACTTTTGCCAACAGCAAGACTTAAGTTTCTGTGGGTGGTGATGTGTTTTCTTTTTATGCTAGATTTTGAGCGAAGTATATCAATCAGTAATTGACGCATACTTTTGGCTAAGTAATTTAAAAAGTGTTTTTTATTACTTAAATTAATATTGTTTTGTTTAGCAAGCTTCAGATAACATTCATTTGCCATAACCGTTGGAGTAATGGTTTGTCCCGTATTCAATTGGGAAATTTGATTCATGGCAATGGCTTTGATTTCACTATAAAGTTGCGTATAAATTTCATCAAGCAATTCTTTTTGACCGCCTTTTAATTTTTGCAATAATACTGTGATAGATTTATTTGTCATGATGATTCTATTTTATTGTATTTTGTTATCATTAAGGTAATTTTTTAAAGTTAAGGTCATATATTTACTAAGGAAATAAAAAATAATTGGTTTATGTGTCATAAATATTGTTAGAACTACGTAACAAGTAACAAGTAAAATAATATTTTAGGCAAATAAATGAAAAATTTAATAAATAGCATTGTGGTTCTTATCGTATTTGTATCTGTTAATGCTTTAGCAGTTGACTGGCCAGCAGCAACGGGAACATGCTCTACAAGCTTGCAAACATGTATTGATACAACCTCTGCGGGCAGTACTATTACAATTAATACTAACGGGATTGCAATATCATCAGCGACTTTGACTGTTCACAAAGAATTAAAGCTTATTGCTGGAATTGGATATCACCCTAGGTTTGTCAATGTGGTTGTTGATATAGATGTTGCTGATAATAAATCTATTACCATTGAAGGATGGAAGTTTGAGCAGGCATCTTCCATTAATGCTTTAGTTCATAACGATTCGCAATTAGATATTTTAAATAATAATTGGAGTCAGCCAGATCCAGCATCAGGGCAAGTTGAGGGTATATATATTGCGACACAAGCGGTAGTAGGTCTTACTACAGTTACTATGAGAAACAACACTCTTGTGGGTTCAGGAAGTAATGGAGGTAATGCTTTTGTTCATGTTTTTCATAATCTAGGTGGAACAGTTT
>JALWML010000665.1 GCA_027083915.1 Lysobacterales bacterium
ACTGTAAAAGGAAATATTGTTAAAGCAGGTGTTGTTGGCCGATTAGTGGCTGAAAATTTTAATGGTGCAATGGTATGGGCTGAATTGCTAGAAGAAGATCCAGTTTCTCATGAGAAAATAAATTACCAAGATGTTGCAGCTCAATTAGAAGCCATTCGAACTAAGCATGAAAAAGGTAATGAGCAAGTTCTGCATGTTATTGGCTTTGCAAAGATTGTCGGGGATATTTCTGAGGGAGCTAAGTCTGTCTTGGTATTTTTTGCTATTGCTTTGTTGATAACAGCTATTTTATTGTATTGGTATTCGGGTAATATTAAATTAACTATTTTTCCATTAGTATGTTCTATTGTAGCTGTTATTTGGCAACTTGGGACCTTGAAGTTACTAGGTTTTGGTATAGACCCAATGAATGTATTGACTCCATTTTTAATATTTGCCATAGGCGTTTCTCATGGTGTGCAAATGATTTCTACATGGACTGATGAGATTGTTAGCCATGAAGATGGTAAGTGGAATGGCGAAGTTGCAGCAAAATATACTTTTGCTGTATTGTTGGCACCTGGAATTATTGCTTTATTAAGTGACACTATCGGATTTTTAACAATCTATGCTATAGATATCCGTATAATTCAAGAATTAGCAATTACAGCAACTATCGGTGTTGCACTCATTATCATTACAAACTTGGTATTAATGCCAATTTTGTTATCAACAATTAATACCTCAAACTTTGGTAATTTCTGTGCGATTTGTTTAAAGAAAAAAAACAAAGACTCCAAATTTTGGCGTGCTATAGCAGGATTTGCTAAGAATCCTTTAGCTTCACTATCTGTACTCATGTTAATTGGTTTATTTACCTTTGGTTACCTAAAATCTCAAGAAATGCAGATTGGGGATTCGCAAACAGGTGTTCCAGAATTGCGTCCAGATGCAAAATACAATGTAGATGCTAAGACAATTAGTTCACAGTTTTCATTAGGTGTTGATATGATTAGTGTTATTGCGGAATCTAGTCCTAATGCATGCACAGAGAGTTATGATGCGATGGAAAAAATTGACCGATTTGCTTGGCATATGCAAAATGTCCCTGGTGTTCAGAAAGTCATAACTTTATCACAATATGCTAAAATTATTACAGCGGGATGGAATGAAGGCAACCCTAAGTGGCGAGCTTTATCTCGAAACAAATTTATTATGCGTCAAAGTTTGTCTAGTATTGAAACTGATACAGGACTACTGAATAAGGATTGTAGTACCATGCCAATTATGATTTTTACTGAAGATCATAAAGCTTCAACAATTAACACCGTTGTAGCGGCAGTTAAAGAGTTTAGAGAGAAATATCCTCCTAAATTAGATAAGCAGATGACAGAGTTAGTTACCTCTATATATGCATTTGACGCAAATGATAAATCATCAATCAAAAAAATAATTGATAATGCAAATAAATTGGGGGATGAACCTCCAGCTAAATTTACCAGTATTGTTGAAGCAGCCTACAATTTCGATATAAATAAAGCCAAAGACATTGAATATCTTGCTGATGAAGTTTCTACCTATATATTGAATAACCCTAAGAAATTAACCAACCTTGAAGAAGTTGCCGAAGGTGAAGTAAGGTTTAGATTGGCGACAGGAAATGTTGGGGTAATGGCAGCAACTAATAATGTAGTTAAAAAAGCACAAAATCCCATGTTAATAATGGTTTATGCAGCAATTATAATATTGTGTCTATTAACATTTAAATCTTTATCAGGGACTTTGGCAATTGTTATACCATTAGCACTGGTTTCCTTCTTAGCTTACGCACTTATGGCGTTCATGGGAATTGGGTTAAAAGTAAATACTTTACCAGTAGTTGCTCTAGGTGTAGGTATTGGTGTTGATTATGGAATTTATATATTTAGCAAAATGCAAGAGTTTCTTAAGAAAGGTTATAGTCTCTATGATGCCTACTATACAACATTGCGATTAACGGGTAAGGCGGTATTTTTTACTGCAATTACTTTAGCAGTAGGGGTGGGTACGTGGATGTTTAGCGACTTGCAATTCCAAGCAGACATGGGTATTTTGTTGGCGTTTATGTTCGTGTTAAATATGTTGGGAGCTTTACTAATTTTACCAGCATTGGCTTATTGGTTAATGCCAAAATACAGAAAAGCAGCCTAATTTTTAAAGACTTTGGTGCTCCCTAGCAATATTTCATTGTTAGGGAGTATAATAGAAACTTTTGTATAACTAGTGTGACGAGTTAAAAAATGATTAAATTCACCAGCTTTTTGCCAATAGATTTACCACTAGTGGGCTCTTACCTGCAATTATTGCTTCAATATGACAGAAAGATTTCTCTATTTTTTCTTTCGGTATTTGGTTCAGCAAAAGCCTCTGATAAGTTATTATTTAACAAAGTTATATTATGCTAGACACCGTCATTGTGCGAATTAATGAACAATTAATTCCAGAATTTCAAATTACCTATAAAGCAAAAAACTCCAATGCTCAACGTATTGAGATTTCTTCTTGGTCACAAATAAATATCCAGCCTCATCAAGAACTTATTTTGATTTTATCCGGGGTATTAGTTTTCTCAAAAAAAGTAAAAATACCGAGTAAAAACGAAGATGTCATCAAGCAATCATTGCCATTTACAGTAGAAGAAAATCTTTCTACTGAACTAGAAACAAATCATTTCGCCTATAGCCAAGTGAGTGAAAACTTATTTAATATATGTGTTGTTGCAAAAAAGGTTATGCAAGAAATTAACAACTCTCTTGAAAAAAACCAACTGATTTGTAAAAAAATGTATTCAGAAATATTTTGTTTGCCTGCATCGCCACAAATACTTTCAGTTTTAAGCCTGAATAATTATTTTGTAGTTAATGCTAATAATAGAGGTACAACACTTAGTATTGGCTTGATTAACCACTATATCGAACGAACAAAAGCAAAATTAATACATGTTTATACAGATAAACCATTAAAGCTCCAAAATGATAATATAGAATATAAACTTGTAAATACTGAGTCATTTCAAGCTAAGGTGTTATTAAATAATAAACTTGTAAATTTATTTCAGGGAGTATTTGATAAAGAAACAAACAAGAGAAATCATAAAAAACCATGGAAAAAATCAATCACAATCGCTGCTATTCTAATGCTGAGTTGGTTAGCCATTGCTTTGTTACAACTTTGGGATATTAATCAAAGATTAAATGATATAAAAAATAAACAACATGAATTGTTGGTAAAAATAATTCCAGATGCAAGCCAAAGTGAAGTGAACGACCCGTATTCTGCTATCCAATCACGACTTAAAATCACACAGTCAAATAATAATTCTAATAATAATGGTTTTATTCAATCCCTAATTTTTGTTGGACAAGCACTTAAGCAATATCCGGGGATTAAAATCGTCTCAGTTAGGCAACGTGAAAACAAGATGGAAATTAAAACTCTAGCTCCAGATGTTAGTATGTTAAATCAATTCCAAGCAAGCTTAGAACAAATTGCGTTGGCGCGGCATGTCAAGACGGGAACCAGAGAAAGCACTAAAGAAGGTATAAGTTCCGTTATTACAATGGAGAAATTATAATGGAATGGTTAAAGAAATTATCAAAAAATGAACAAAAGTTATTGAAATATGGTGGGTTAATCATTTTTATTGCCTTGTTTTGGGCTTTGGTTTTTAAACCATTAACTACAACGATAGAACAAAAACACAAAAGATTATCTGTTTTATCCTTACAATTAAAAGATATGCAGAATTCTAAAAGTGTTTTACTCTTACAACAGCAAGAGTCTAGTAAATTACAACGTGATTTAAATAAACCCTTTATATCTTGGATTGATGAACAACTTGAGAAAAATACACTGTCTAACTTTGTGACTCGTTCAGAACCCAAGGACAGTAAAACACTTATACTCGCTTTTGAAAGTATTGTATTTGATGATTTAACTATTTGGTTGCAAGATTTAGAGCAAAATTATGGCATAAATATTTTAGAAGCAGACATCAATCTTACAGACCGTACTAACGGGTTGTGTAATGCAAGAATTACTTTAGAAGAGAAATCATGAAACTTATCAAACTTATATTATTCCTTGTCATTGTTATTGGATTGACTGCTTTTTTTACTCCTTTAGATTTGTATTATGACAAAATCAAACGTAATCTTCGTCCTTTACAACTAGAAGAAGTTAGTGGTTCTGTAATTAAAGGTAGTGCAGAAAATGTAAAGTACTTGGGAATGGATATAGGTAAAGCCCGATGGTTGTTGTATCCGAGTGCCTATAATGCTGTTACTCTGGATGTTAATCTCAGTAATAAAGATTATGATATTAAAGCAAAATATATAAAGAAACCAAAATCTGAAATTATTAAGGATTTGAAAGGTACACTTGATTGGCAATTTATTGCCAATAAAATCAACTTTAGACAAGGGAAGATAACAGGTTATATTGAATTGGATTTTAATCACTTGGAAATGAATAAAGGCGTTCCTTATATTATTTCTGGAAAGGCAGTAACAAGAAATTTACGTCTAGTTAAACCGATACAAAAGGATTTAGGTGAAATTGAAGTGGTTTTTAATTCAGATAATCCACAGATAATAGTAGGACAAGTCAACAGTAATTCTAATGTGTTAAATGTTTCAGGAGCAATATATATTCATAAAAATCATCGGTGGGAAATTAAATTAACACTTATTCCTTTACCAGGTGAATACGAAGTAGAGTATGCCTTGCAAGGAATAGGTGATAGAAGAAGAACTGGTGGACGCACTTTGAATATGGCTGGATTCTATTAAATTACAAACCCAGAGGTATTTTAATATATTCTTCAAAATGTGAAGTGGTTCAAAAATCAACAATGGATTACTCTGAAAGATTGCTTTATAGGGTGAGGGTGAGCTATTATATAAGGTATCTTTAAAGGATTGTTTTAATCTTTTTTAATGAATAAAATTTACATGAGGGGGTAAAATATTATTCATGGCATATAGCAAATTCAAAGTTGTCATTATTGGTTCAGGACCTGCGGGTTTGAGTGCAGCAGCACGGGCTGCATATTATGATAAAGAACAAGGAGAGTCATCTTCACACCTCTTGCTTGAGGCATTTTCTAGTTTATCAAAAACAATTTTCCAATACCAAAAAGGCAAGCATGTTATGGACGAACCTGGGTTTTTAAACCTCAGAAGTCCTATGGAGTTTGTTGCAGGTAAGCGAGAAGAAGTTTTACAAAATTGGGAAAAAGGCGTTCGCCAGCATGAAGTAAATATTCAGTATGAAAAGGAAGTTGTAGGCATAACAGGAGAACACCCCAACTTTAGTATCTCACTAAAGAATGGAGAAAAAATTACAGCCGAAAATGTTGTTTTAAGTATAGGTTTGCAAGGTAATCCTCGTAAACTTGGTATGCCTGGAGATGATGAGTCCGATTTTGTTCGTTACACTTTGGAAGATCCTGATGAATTTGAAGGTAAGACTATCGTTGTCGTAGGCGCTGGAGATGCTGCTATTGAGAATGCGTTAGGACTATCCAAGCAAAATACAGTCTATATTGTTAATAGAAGAAATGAATTTACCCGTGCAAAAGAGGGTAATTTAAATGCAGTCTTATCTGCAATCAACAATAAATCAAATAAATTTTTCTGCCAATACAATACCAATGTCAAATCCTTACAATTGCCTCAATCGAAAGATGAAAAAGGAACAATAGTATTAGATACTCCAGAGGGAGATTTAGCTATTGAATGTGATTGCGTGATTGCACGCTTAGGGGCGATTGCGCCGAGGAGATTTGTTGAATCCTGTGGTGTTAAATTTCCAAATGATAAACCAGATTCTATTCCAGACTTAGATAATCATTACCAAAGTAATGTTAAAGGGCTTTATATCATTGGTGCTCTAGGTGGTTATCCACTAATAAAACAAGCGATGAATCAAGGTCATGATGTTATTGAATTCATACAAGGAAAAGAAATAAAACCAGCAGACCATCCATTGCTCGAACAACAATTTAAACTGTTACCTTATGTCATGGATGCGCAAGATATATTGGAGCTTTATCAACAGCGTGTACCGATGTTCAAGCGTATGAATGCTTTAGCTTTTAGAGAGTTAATTATTGAAAGTAATATTGTCATAGCTTTGGATGAACAAAGCTATCAAGAAGCAAAGAAAACTCAACAACAAGCGCTAACAATGGACTTTAGTAAATTAACAAAGTTAATAAAAGCTGGTGATAAAATTTTCAAAAAAGAAGAGTACAGTAATACCTTTTATACCATCGTCGAAGGAGAGGTTAGTTTGACGACAGAAGAGGGTAAAAATTTCACCTTAAAAGCTGGTCAGTTTTTTGGTGAAATGAGTTTATTATCTGGTCGCCCTAGAAAGGCAGATGCCATTGCAGGTAATGACTGTATTTTGATTGAGACACCGCGTCGAATCATGATAAAACTCATGAACTCAAACGATGAAGTAGCAGATGGAATTAATCGTGTATCGACAATGAGAGCTTTGCAAGAAGCATTTAATCCTAATTTGTCCTATGCTGAAATGCTGAAATTAGCTGCAACTGTACCAATGGTTGAATTTAAAGCCAATGAGGTTATTTTTAGTGAAGGTGAAAAAGGTAAGCATTTATACCTTATTCGATCAGGTACTGTTTCTCTTGCAAAAGGAAAAGCTGGAAATCAACGTGTTACTACTCAATTGCAATCGGGAGAACTCGTTGGACAGTTAGCCCTAATGGGGAACCCAATAAGAACTCATACGGCTGCTGCTGCTGTTCGTGTCGAAGCTTTTAAATTAAATTTACAACAATTCTTAACTTTGGTGAAGTCTAATAAAGAACATATAAAAGTTTTACAACATGACTTAGCCCAATTAATGCAAAAGTCTAATCTAATGGGGTCTGTATATGAGTCAGCAGATGTCAATAGATTTTTACTGAAGCAAGGATTGGGTGAAGCGACAAATGCGTTGATAATTGATGAAAACCTTTGTGTTGCCTGCGATAATTGTGAAACAGCCTGTGCTGAAACTCATGCAGGCATCACTCGTTTAAAACGTGAACAAGGAGAATCTTTTGCTGGATTACATGTACCCATATCTTGCCGTCACTGTGAACAACCTCATTGCATGAAAGACTGCCCCGCTGATGCGATTCATCGTGCGCAAAGCGGTGAAGTTTTTATAGATGATTCTTGCATAGGCTGTGGTAACTGTGAAACAAATTGCCCGTATGATGTGATTAAAATGAGTTACGATTTACAAAAAAAACCGGGTTTACTTTCTTGGATGTTTTTGGGATTAGGCACAGGCCCAGGCGAGCCTGAGAAAGTGACTATTGATGCCAAGGCAAAAGATAAAGGCAAAAAGGCAGTTAAATGTGATTTGTGTAAAGATTTAAAGGGTGGACCTGCTTGTGTTAGAGCTTGTCCAACAGGTGCTGCTATCCGAATCAGTCCTAGTGACTTTGTTGATTTGGTTGAGGGAAGATAACGATGTATCAAAATTTATTAAAATATAAAAATTATAGATACCTTAATTTATCGATTATAATTATTATTACGAGTTTAGTCATTTACCTCACACAAGGTACCGAACAACCAGCAAATGGAGGTACTTGGCAAGGTTACACTTTAGGGGGTTTTGCGGCCTTTCTTATCTTGTTGCTAACATACTTGGGAATAAGGAAGAGAAGCTACTCATCACGAATGGGAACAGTTGAAGGGTGGACATCAGCCCATGTTTTTCTTGGAACTAGTTTGCTTTTGATAGCCTCATTACATGCCGCATTTCAAGTTGGCTGGAATGTTCATACATTGGCTTATGTTTTAATGATTGCGGTGATTTTATCTGGCTTTTACGGTTTGTTTGCTTATCTGCATTATCCACAGGTCATGTCTAAAAATAATAGTGGAGGTTCTCAAAACAAATGGTTGCAAGAACTTGCTCAACTAGATGAAGAATTAAAAAACTTATCCAGTTCTTGCCGAGCAGATATTCGTTTGTTAATCTTAAGTGCCATTCAGAATACTAAAATTAGTGGTAGTCTTTTTTCTCAATTAAGAGGTAAAGATAGCTCTAAAATCAAAATTCAATCTAGTTCGGATAAGTTAGTTTCGAATAAAAACCAACAACGCATTATTTCTTTTTTGGCCTCTGCCTTACCAAGTAGTATTAATCATATTGAAGCAGCAGCTCTTGATGAAATTCTTTCTAAATTTTCAAGAAGACAAAGACTCTTAAAAATTATTAAAAGAAACTTACAAATTAAAGCCTATTTACGCATATGGTTACTTTTTCATATACCGCTAACTATCGCCTTATTAGCTGCCTTAATTGTCCACATTCTTGTTGTTTTTATTTATTGGTAATATTTATTTATGTTTATTTTAGTTAGAAAATCCATTTTTGGCAGTAATGAAGAATACCAAGATTTAGACTTTGATGTAAATGAACTTGTTATCGGAGACACAGATAATGCTCACCTAAATTTAGATGAAATTGCACAATGAAATATAACAATAAATCCTAAAGATCAAAACAGGGCGAAATTTAGTTGTACGAATATGTTAGAAGTGCAAATAGAGGGTAAATTAACATCAAC
>JALWML010000666.1 GCA_027083915.1 Lysobacterales bacterium
GCCTTTGACTCCGCAATAGCTGATGCGGCTTTTAAAATGGCGGTTCCACCCAAAGAGTGTCCGATAAGTAACTCAGGTGCTTTGAAATTATCCCGCATAAAACCAGCAGCAGCAATTAAATCTGCTACATTGGTGGTAAAATTAGTATCAGAAAAATTTCCTCCGCTTTCTCCCAAACCGGTGTAATCAAAACGGAAAACAGCATAACCCTGTTTGACCATTTCACGCGAAATCCGCGAGGATGCGGTGAAGTTTTTACCACAGGTAAAACAATGTGCAAACAAGACATAAGCTTTAGGCGTGCTTTTTGGTAATGCTAACACGCCAGCTAAATTATCTTTATGTCCTTTAAAAATATACTTTTTCTTCATCATTTACCTCATTATTTTAACGCTATTAGAACTAAATATTAATATCCTGCATTAAGCAATCGATCGATAAAAACTTCCCAGTCAATAAACTTTCTAAAACCAATAATATTAATACTTGGTATACCACGTCCTTGAATTATGGTGTAGTTGTCTTTCTTATTATCAATGCCACTCATTTGACAGATTGAATTACGCAGTTTACAACCAATACCAATTTTCTTGTATTTGAAATAGTCAAAAAAACGCAAAAAACTGCGTGATAAAGCCCCTTGTATGCCACCAATGGATGAAATATTATCAATGGCACGTTGTGAAATGGTTTGTTTAAAGTCTTTTGTTTTGACCGATTCAATGTGTGCATCTAATCTATCTGCCTTCCAGTTGGTAATACGCAGCCCCCTAACATAGCCTTTAACAAGCCCTGTAATTTCACCAAAATCATAGGTACTGGTTATTTGTTGTAAGTTAAGCTTGTTGAAGACGATGTCACCGGCGACAACCGGTGCAATGCCGAATAAGCGTTCTATTGAGAGGTTTTCCACTTGCATTTGTCCATCAAATACATCGATATCTAACACGCCATCAAAAGTGATACTGTGCCCAACTTTTTTCATTCCTGGTATCAATCCTGATAGCGTTCCATTCATGCTAGGCCAACCCATTTTCTCAGTAATTAAAGCTATTGATATAGGCTTAACTTCGCCACTGAAGTCTATAGAAATTTCAGGGTCAAATATTTTATCTAACACCAATTTATTGATAACTAATCTGCCATCAAATACTGGGATTGATGTCTCTTCTTCCACCCATAGTTGCTGCCCTTGCGTGAATATGTCCAATTCAGAGTTTTGAATTGGCATTCCTGCCAGTACTAATTCATCCCAGTGAAATTGTGATAAGAGCTTTTCTCCATCTTTTTGCCACTGTAACTGTGCGTTCAAATCATTAACATTTATCTTTTTTGACTCAATTGCCATGAATAAGTTCGTTAAATTCAATTCAAGCGCTGAAATATTTTGGTCCTCAAGTGTCATTGAACCTTGTGCGTGCCCTATTATCTCCAAATCATCAATGCCAAGTATTTCAAAGTAAGAAGCTAAAAATCCTTGATGCAATGTTTTAATTTCTTTAATTAAGAAATTTATCTTGGTGTATTCAAATTTATCATCTTGGCTTGTCAAATCAATAAACACTTCATTTTTTGAAGACAGATTTGCTTTAATATTATGTATTTCAAGATTGTTGTTAATGTTGAATTGACTTTTAATAGCCACAGGATAGTCATCAATTAATACATAAATATCTTGCGCCAGAGCTTCACCTTTATTGATTGAACTTGAATTATTTATGCTAAAACCTTCATTCATCTGAGCAATAGAAAGGTTTCCTGTAATATCCACCTCTGCCAAAACATAGTCCCCAACAAGACCTTCATAATTAACTGATGACAGATGATAGTCTGCTGCAACCTTAAGATCGTGACTTAAGTCAATTGTAATCTGCGCATTGACAAGCGCTGACAATTCACCATTTAAATCCAGTTTC
>JALWML010000667.1 GCA_027083915.1 Lysobacterales bacterium
GGACAAAGTTTTTGGGTGAATAATCGACTTCATCCAACTGAAAAGTTAAACCCAAAATCTCTTTCATGCCCGTTTGAATCATTGATAACAGACCCTTACCTTCACTGGCCGCTTTATCACCCACTCGCGTGCCTTCAGGTGCAACCAGTTCATAAAGCACCACATCGTAAGTTTTGAATAGTTTATTCAGATTTTCATAATAAGATTTATCTGCTACATGTACTGCACTAATTAAATCTACACGTAAGTCCGATGGAATACCATTTTCAGGTACATATCGCACATTAGCTAATTGCAATGCAACTGGCGTGCTACCTTCCTTATTTATACGCAAAAAAGAGGTTTTATTTTTCTCAGTTATTGGTGTTTTGTTTGATTCTTTCGCTAAAGAAAATGAAAAAGTGACTAATAAAATAAGGAGAACGGATAATTTCATGCAATTAGAGTTTTATAAATAAGTTTATTATCTAAGGCCAAAAAGTATTTTCTCAAGCTATGTGGCCACCATTATCTCAATTAGCTAGATATTCTTTGAAATGGGAGTGCAGGCGGGCTCGCCTGCAAAGAACTTAAAAACAAAATCTCACAACGGAACGAGGATGAAAATTTATTAAATCAGCTATTTTAGCTATAAAGGATGTTGCCCAATTATTAATGAATTATTTAATCAATAGTTGTTTTTTTGTTATTGCGTCGATACTATTATTATGACAACAATTTCATGAGTAAACTAATGTACAAAACACCAACACTACCAACGATTATTAAAGCCTCTCGAACGATTTACCACTATATGCAAGCATCGCCTTTGCGGGATTATAAAATTTTGAGTGATTTAATTGGTGCTGATGTTTGGTTGAAACACGAAAATCATAATCCGACTTGTGCTTTTAAGGTACGGGGTGGTATTAACTGCTTATCTAAAATGACTGATGAACAAAAAAAAGCGGGTGTTTATACGGCTTCAACAGGCAATCACGGACAATCCATCGCTTTTGCCGCACGGGCATTTGGCGTTAAGGCAACTATTTATGTTCCAAAAGTTGCCAACCAAGGTAAGGTGGAAGCGATGCGCTCTCTTGGTGCTGAAGTTCTTTATTTTGGCGATGATTTTGATGTGGCTCGCGATGGTGCTTTGCAAGCCAGTCTTGATAAGGGTGGTGTTTTTGTTGGTCCTACCGATGAAGTTTTAATTGAAGGGGTGGCATCTTATGGTTTAGAAATCATGAATGACTTACCCGATGTCGATGTGATTATTGTACCAGTTGGTGCGGGTAGTGGTATCTGTGGTACATCTATTGTTGCCAAGACAATCAATCCAAAGATAAAAATCATTGGAGTGCAATCGGCTCAAGCTCCTGCTCAACAATTAAGCTGGAAAAACCAAGAAATGATTGAAGCACAAATGCAAACTATCGCCGAAGGCATGGCAACCCGTGTGCCTTTTGCTAACACCCAAAAAATCATGCACGATTATGTTGATGACTTTTTGTTGGTTGATGATAGGCAAATCATCAAAGCCACCAAAACCTTAATCGAAACAACGCACAATCTGATAGAAGAAGCATCAGCGGCAACTTTTGCTGCGGCTTTACAGATAAAAGAACAGCTTCAAGGTAAGAAAGTAGTGTTGGTGATGAGTGGCGGTAATATTTCGATGCAGAATTTAGCTGCTTTATTTCAAGACTAGCCCTAATATTTTATAGGAGAATGGAGTTTAATTGTAAGCTGAGACCAGTCTTAATGTTTAGTATCAATCAAAATATACAATCAGTCCAGAAACAAATTTAAAAACAATTAACAAAAAGTTATTCCGATGATTTTTTCAAACTTTTAACAAGCAATTGTTGTTAATCTCAATGAAACAAGTAAGTATCCGTGGAGGTTGAGTTGAACTAAGAGCAGTCAAGCGA
>JALWML010000668.1 GCA_027083915.1 Lysobacterales bacterium
TTGCATAAACCTAGCTTCCAGGTTTAAGCACAAACAAGGTCTAACCACCCAAAATAATGTTTTTGATGCGAGTTTATGTTTCTATATCGGGATTTGGGTCATAAATAAAAACAATCTAAACAAATCAAGCTATATGGTCATTTGTACTTTTATAAAACAATCTCAATTAAATCTTATGGGACTAAACTCCCTTCCCTAATGAGTTATTTCACAGTCTCGGAGCATGGGAACGAGAAAAACCTCCGTGTTTCTCTGTTTCTCCTGCGTGAACCTTTGCGTTACGCTTTAAAATCTATTTAGCACTCTCATTGATTAAATATTGAACCATCATGGCGACTGGTCGGCCGGTTGCACCTTCTTTTTTGTTGTTCCATGCAGTTCCAGCAATATCTATATGTGCCCAGTTGACGTCTTCACAGAAACGACTTAAAAAACAACCTGCAGTAATTGAACCACCAGCAAATCCACCGACGTTTTGCATGTCAGCAAATGTGGTATCAATTTGTTTTTGGTATTCGTCCCATAATGGTAATTGCCACGCTTTGTCATTTATTTCGATACCTGCTTTTAAAATATCTTGTGGTAGTTGTTCTTGCTTTGACATGACGGCTGAAGCGACATGACCTAATGCAACAACACAGGCGCCCGTTAATGTGGCTAAGTCGATTAATACTTGTGGCTTGTATTCTTGTGCGTAAGTTAAGGCATCACATAAAATCATGCGGCCTTCGGCATCAGTGTTTAATACTTCGATTGTTTTGCCTGAATAACTTGTGACCACATCACCTGGTCGGTAAGCATCACCATCAGGCATGTTTTCAACCGCAGGAACAATCATGACTAAGTTAATGGGTAACTGCATTTCTGCAACAGCAACAAATGTGCCAAATACTGTAGCTGCTCCACACATGTCGTATTTCATTTCATCCATGTTGGCACCAGGTTTTAGTGATATTCCACCTGTATCAAATGTAATGCCTTTACCAACAATAACATGTGGTTTTTGCAATTTTTTAGTGCCAGTATATTTCAAAACAATCATTTTAGGAGAATTACGTGAACCGCGAGCAACTGCCAGTAAAGCGCCCATTTTGAGTTTTTGCATTTTCTTTTCATCTAGTATGGTAAGTGAGCAATTGTCGTATTTCTTAGCAATGTCTTTGGCGTGCGAAGCAAGGTAACTAGGGTTGCAAATATTGGGTGGTAAATTACCCAAAGAACGAGTGGTCTCAACACCTGTTGCAATGGCTGCGGCTTGTTTAATTGTGCTTGCGGCTTTTTTATCTGCATACATTGCCATTGATGTTAAGCTGTGTTTATCATCTTTTTTGAAATTTTTGGTCACTTCGTATCGATAGGCGGCATGTGATGCAGCAATTGCGCTAATTTTTGCTACAGTTGCAGGATCAAGGTTTGCATAAGTTAATGAAGAAATGTAATTGCTTACAGTTTTTACTGGGGTTTTAATAACAGCCTTTACAGCGCTTGTTGTGGCAGACTGAATGGTACCTAAATTGCATTTATCCTTGTTTCCAAGACCAACAAGTACAATCCTTTGCCCCGAATTTGAGAACAAGGTCAAAGCCTCACCTGTTTTACCTGAAAAGTCCTTTGCTTTTATGCGAGCACTGATTTGCTTATTGGTAAGATTGTCGGCTTCTGTCGCAATAGTGTTTAATTTTGTGTCTGAGAAAAATCCGACAAATAAAGCATCACTTTTGGATTTGCTTGGTGTTATCAATGATGAGGTGATTTTCATGCGTTTCTCCATAATATTAAATGTTTATGTTAAGATTCGCATTTTTAGAATAGTTATCGCTATTTCTTAACCGGTCAAGCATTTTAAACAAGATTTTTGTTTTGTGCTAGTAATTAGTTAACCCTTTTGAGAATTTTTAATGCAAATATTAGG
>JALWML010000669.1 GCA_027083915.1 Lysobacterales bacterium
GATGCACCTGATGCTCAAGAAAAATTTAAAGAAGTTAACCGTGCTTATGACACGCTTCGTGATGACAACAAGCGTGCACGCTATGATCAATTTGGACCAGAAGGTGTAAATCAGGGAGCAGGCGGTAGTTTCCATGGTGCGGATGTTGGTGATATATTTGGTGACATATTTGGCGATATTTTTGGTGGTGGCACAAGACGTCAAGCACAGCAAAGAGGATCAGATATTCAAATTGAAGTGACTGTTGATTTAGAAGAAGCCGTAGCAGGTGTTTCCAAAGAAATTAAGATTCCAACCATGGTAGCCTGTACTTTTTGTGATGGATCGGGCTCAAAAGATGGAAAATCCACAAGTTGTACAACCTGTGGTGGAGTAGGTCAGGTGCGGATGCAACAAGGTATATTTTCAGTGCAACAAGCCTGTCCAACCTGTCATGGTAAAGGACAAATGATTGAAAACCCGTGTGAGCATTGTGATGGAGAAGGACGCAAACGTGAAACAAAAACACTTAATGTCAAAGTTCCAGCAGGTGTTGATAATGGTGATAGAATTCGTCTATCAGGAGAAGGTGAAGCCGCTCCAGCAGGTGGCGTTGCTGGTGATTTATATGTGGATATAATAGTTCGTGAACATCCAATCTTTAAACGTGATAATGATGATTTGTATTGTGAAATGCCTATTGATTTTGCAACTGCAGTGCTTGGTGGAGAGTTAGATATACCAACACTAAATGGTGAAGTCAATTTAAAAATACCATCAGAAACACAATCTGGCAAAATCTTTAAACTGAGAGGAAAAGGCGTAAAATCAGTGCGTTCACACCGAACAGGTGATCTGTTTTGCCAAGTCAATGTTGAGACACCTGTAAATTTAACTAATTACCAAAAGAAATTAATCAAACAACTCTCAGAATCCATTCAAAAAGGCGGAAGCAAACACAACCCAAAAGAAAAAGGCTGGTTTGATTCGGTTAAGAGTTTTATGGATAAGTTGAAGGGTGAGTAAATTTTTGAATCTAATTAACGCAAAAACAACCGTAGGATGGGCCTTGCCCATCGACAGTTTTTCAGCTACCTCGATAAACAAACAGTGTTAAATTAATATGAAAAATACTTGCTCAGTATGTAACAAACATAACTTTGGAATAATTGATAAAATTCCATTGTTGATTGGTTTGTCAATCAAATGTAAGCAGTGTAAAACATCCTATCTGGCTGACAAAATCCATGTCTTTGAAGATGGTTTTATTTTTGTGAGCTTTTTTCTCAAATTATTTAGTTTTATTTCTGAGTTATTATTTTTACCTATAATTATCTTAACTGTTTATGTATTTACATTAAGACCTCAGTACGCAATGATCATCTCCATTATTTTCTTATTGGCAATTATTATTTATCTGAGGTTGATAACTGTTAGTGTGGATGTAAATGACCCTAAAAATACAATTATTGATAGGATAGAAAAACGAAAACAACATTAAGCATCGGGGAAATAGTTAGTAAGTAGGCTTGCCCACCAGCAGTGTTTAAATAGCTTCGATAATTAAACAGTATTAAATTTGGTGGGCAAGCCCACCCTACGACAATAAGGACAAAAAAACTCTGTGTAACTCTGCGATTCCTCTGCGAATCTTTGCGTTCCTTAGCTTTAGCTTAAAAGAGAAAATAGAATGAAATTAAAAATTGGTATAGCAGGAATAAGTGGCAGAATAGGGCAAAGACTTGTCGGGATTTTGGCAAATGATGATAAAGCGCAAGCACAGTGTGGATTAGTGTCTAAAAATTCTGACTTTGAGTTGGATAGCATTGCAATTGATTCCGAATGTGGTCAGGCAGATGTGTGGATTGATTTTTCCACGCCTCTTGCTTTTGAAAAGGTCTTAGCTCATTGTGTTGAGCATAAAGTGCCTATG
>JALWML010000670.1:0-1978 GCA_027083915.1 Lysobacterales bacterium
GCTAAACTCAAGAAGATTAAAGAGTATTTACAAGAAACCTAATATTCTTTGAGAAACTTGTCACCAGATATTCAATTTCGACGTATTAACTTATAAGCATATAATTCAGGAATTTGAAATGAAACTTTTTTTACTCGTTTGTCTATTAATTTGTTTATCTTCCGTATCAGCCAAGGATAAAAAAAACCAAGATTTATACACTAAGTATAAACACTTATTTACTAATAAAGCCACAACACAGGGAACACCAACGTTCGCTTCTGTAGGAAATGATCCTATCAACTGTAATTTTGATAATATCCAAGCAGCTATTAACAGTGGCGTAGCAGAAGTTCGGATCCAAAGATTCTTAACATACACAGAGAATTTAATTATTCAAAATCAAAGTGTTAAATTAATCGGTGGTTATGATAATTGTTTTCAAGCTAATAGTGGTGCAGGGCAAACTGGTTTATCCGCAACCATTGATGGTAATAATTTAGCTCCAGTGATAAATATTAACAATGATAATGCAGTTTACGATATTACTATTGAGAATTTATGGTTAGAAAATGGCAACAGTACCATAAACTTCTTTGGTGGTGGTATTGAAGCCAAAGGTATGTTGACAACAGTTAACATAAATAACATACGAGCAACCAATAACGCAGGAAGCGGTATTAACGTAGAAGACATAGATAGCTTAATTATTAAAGATTCACTGATTAACAATAATAATGCCACAATCGGTGGTGGCATTGCATGCTCTGCCACTTCAACAACAATCTACGGCACAACAGTAATTGTCAGCAACTCAGCTTCAATAGCCGGAGGTGGAATATATGCTTACAACCAATGCGATTTAACTTATTTTTCTGGGCAACCACACCCAGCAAATGCAATTGCAGGAATATCTGGAAATTCTACAAGTGGTCAAGGAGGTGGAATTTATGCCTACGATGGTTCGATTATCAATTTATATGGGTTTGAAATTGATTTTGGTAATGGCAATATTCTTGGCGATTCATCCGTACCAGTAAAAATTACTAATAACATTGCAGACTCTGACGGTGGTGGTTTATTTATCTTAGGGGCAAATACTCAAGCAACCCTATCAGGCATTGATTTTGGAAATAATCGCACATCCACAGGTAATGGCGGAGGCATTGCTGTTTTTGATCAAGCTAAATTAGTTGTTACAAGATATGAGCTACCTTGCTGGGATGATATTCAATGTAATTTATTCTATTTTAACCGCTCAAGTACAGGTGCTACAGGCGGGGGTGGAATTTATGCAGGAACTAACACTGTTATCGGTATAGGAAACGCTTATTTTGAAAAAAACACAGCAAGTTTTGGCACAGCACTTTATTTAACAAATGGGTCTCAAACAACAATAGAAGGCTCAGTTTTTACCGATAACAATGCCAATAATGGCCGTGCAGGCAATTATGTTATTGATTTAGAATCATTCTCACAGTTAACCCTTGGTTTTAATACATTTGTTGATAACCTCGCCACTACAACTATTATTAATGTGAATAGTTCGACTATGATTAATAAAGGCAATCTATTTTTTGAATACGCATCAGACCCAGTCATTATACGAACTGCATCAACACTAACTAATGATTGCATAGTGTCTAGGGTAACAACAGATATCGTCGGTACAAACATTGTTCAAGCTACTTTTGACCCATTTGTAGACAGAAGTATTCAAGATTTTCATCTTGATGAAATATCTGGAGGAGTGGCTATAGACCTATGTGATACTTCTCTCTACAACCCTAGTTTGAAAGACATGGATCACGAACCTCGAGGCATCGATTTACCACTGACTAATACAGATGGACCTTATGATGTTGGAGCTGATGAGTTTTTTGTAGAAGAATTGTTTTCGAATGGTTTTGAGTAATAAAATATTAGCAGTTAAAGTTAACTTTCAAATAAAACAAGGTAACTGTTCTTACCTTGATTTGATATGAGTAAAGAAAATACA
>JALWML010000670.1:1988-8185 GCA_027083915.1 Lysobacterales bacterium
AAATACATGGTATAATCCTGTTTTGTTAATATAATAATACCTGATGTATAATCTACCCAAAAAAGTTAAAATCATTGATGTTTCTCCCCGCGATGGATTACAGAATGAAAAACAAGTCATTGATTTAGCGACAAAACTTGAGCTCATAGAGCGATTAGGTCAATCAGGTGTTAAAAATATCGAAGTTACTGGTTTTGTTAGCCCAAAATGGGTTCCCCAGTTGGCAGATTCTTCACAATTGTGTGAGCAATTAATTCATCATAAAAACATTAACTATTCTGCCCTAGTACCAAATCTCAAAGGTATGGAATTAGCCATAGCTAGTGGCATGAAAGAAGTGGCTGTTTTTACTGCAGCCAGTGAATTATTTACCCAAAAAAACATCAACTGCTCTATTGATGAATCTCTTGAACGATTTAAACCCGTTATATCTTTAGCAAAAGAACATAACATACGTGTACGTGGTTATGTTTCCTGTGTTTTGGGTTGTCCCTATGAAGGTGAAATAAATCCTAGAAAAGTTGCTGAAGTCACTAAAAAATTATTTGAACTGGGCTGTTATGAAGTGTCTTTAGGTGACACCATTGGCACAGGCACACCACTAAAAGCTCAAAAAATGCTTACACAGTGCACAGAAATTGCGAGCGTAGAGACTCTTGCCCTACACTTCCACAATACCTATGGACAAGCCCTTGCCAATATTTACGCCTGCCTAGAACTGGGAGCACACATTATTGATGCATCAGTTGCCGGTCTTGGTGGTTGCCCTTATGCCAAAGGAGCCAGTGGTAATATTGCTACTGAGGACGTCGTATATATGCTTGAAGGCATGGGCATTGAAACTGGTATAGATTTAAAAAAACTCATACAAACTGGACAGTGGATTAGCCAAAAACTCAACAAATCCAATAACTCCCATGTTGGTAAAGCACACTCATAGAATTTAAAATATTTCATTGCTTTTAACATTTTTTCAATAAGTAATGATAGAATTAAGTCAATCAAACAAATCATGTGGCTTGACACTTATGAAATTAAAATACTTTCTTGTGCCTGTTTTGGCATTTTCTGCTTACTCTTTGACGGTTTTAGACCCAAAAACAATAAGTAAAACCAAACCCATAATAACAAAGAAAATAAAATACGACCAACCTGACAAAGCGGCTCAATGGTTAGCTTCAATGAGACAAACTTCTGATAAAAGTAAAAGCCCTGGTCAATTAAATAAAACAATAAAATCTAAGCTTGATGCTATCGACTTTAACAATAAAATCAATAAAGCAGCTTCATCCTCTGATGTGCCCAAATTTTCTTTTGAAAACCTTGGTCCTAGCAATTTTGGCGGTAGAATTCGTGGATTTGTCATTAAGTCAGATGATTCTAACCAACTGTTAGCTGGCTCCGTTTCGGGTGGTGTTTTTAAATCAACCAACGGCGGTTTAAGTTGGACTGTACAAGATGATTTTTTACCTAGCTTGACTGTTGGCAGCATGGTAAATGATCCAGATGAACCTAATCGCGTTTTCTTAGGTACTGGAGAGGGTTTTTTTAATTTTGATGCCGCTCGCGGTGCTGGAATTTTTGTCAGTGAAGATTTTGGAGAAACATGGAATCAACTAGCAACAACTGATAATGAGAACTTCTTCTTTGTCAATCGCCTAGCACGTATTCCTGACTCTGACATATTAATTGCTGCAACTAGAGAAGGGATATTTCGTTCAAACGATTTAGGAGAGAATTGGATTGAAGTTAGTCAATTTTCTGCAGTTGGTAGAGGGTTTGTTGATTTAAAAGCCGACCCCAGTGACTCCTCTCATCTTCTTGCTGTACATTATGGCAACCCAAATGATGCTTTGGTTGTTGACATAACAAGTCCTGCTAGTGTTGTTAATTCTTACGACGCTGTACAAGCCAGTTTCGGCCCTGATTTTCCTAGTAATGGAATTGATAACAAGTCAATAGTTTTGATAAATGATGGAACAGGAACAACAAATGATGCGTGTGAAGCTATTAATGCTGACCTATCTGGAAAAATTGCTTTGGCACAACGTGGTAGCTGTAACTTTACCGTTAAGGTGAAAAATGCACAAAATGCAGGGGCAGTAGCTGTTATTATTTATCAAAATCTTAATGATGATGCTTTTGCAATGGGCGGAGAAGATGAAACCATCACCATTCCTTCGGTAATGATTTCCAAAGCTGATGGTGAGTTACTTGCCAATGCTACAAATCTTAATGGTAGCATCAATAATGTTATAAAAACAATTCTTGATCGTTTTGTTATGGAATCCAATGATGCAGGAAATTCTTGGAGTCAATTAAATGCCTCAAATGGTCTCCCTGTGAGCAATGTTGGTCGTATGGAGTTAGCCTTTGGTTCTGATGGAGTGACTTATGTAATGGTTTCCAATAATGACGATAAAACTTTAGGTTTATGGAAATCCAATGGTGGTGGTGCCAACTTTGCTAAGACAGCATCTAATACCCAATTTATTGAACGCCAAGGATGGTATGATTTAGCTATTGCCGTTGACCCTACCAATTCAAATAAAATTTTTCTTGGCGCTATTGACCAATACGTCAGTAGCAATGGAGGCACTACACTTGTCAAAAATACGCAGTGGAATCCGGTCGGCAGTAATAATGACATTGCAAAATATATGCACAGTGATCATCATGGTTACTTTTTTGATCCAAATAATCAGACTATTCAATACACAGTTGGAGATGGTGGAATTTACAAATCAATTAATAACGGTATAAATTTTCAAGCAATAAACTCAGGGTTAAGCATTTCACAAACCTATGGCATTGCAATTCACCCAAGTAATGGAAGAGTTACTTCAGGCACACAAGATAATGGCTCTCATATTTACTTTGGAGATAAAAATACGTGGCTTGAGTGGCGAGGTGGTGATGGTGGATACAGTGCTTGGGATCAACAAAACCAACAATTTCTCTATGGTTCAAATCCAGAAGGGGGGATGTTTGGATCAAGAGATTCTGGAAACAGTGTTTCAACAATGGTATTGCCCGATACAGACGGAGCTTTATTTATTCAACCTTTTGCCCTTGATCCAAATAATGGCAATCGGTTAATTGTAGGTACAGATAATGTTTTCTTAACAACTAATGCTCGCCTATTAGACAATGCTCAATTTACTGACATCAGCGGGGCTCTTGCAAGTGGCTCTATTTCTGCCCTTACATTCAATCAAAATATTAGCTCTCAAATACTTGTTGGAATGACTTCTGGTAATATTTATAAAATTAACAATATTGGCACTCAAAACAATGTTATTGATATTACTCCTACAAATATCTCATCCAATTATATAACCGATATCAAAATAGATGATAGTGACAACTCAGGCAAGACGATATATATTACCCAAGCACGTTATGGTAGTGATAGAATCCTTAAAACCACTGACGGTGGTACTACATGGCAATCAATTTCTGGTAATTTGCCTGATATGCCCTTATACCAAGTTTCTATTGATCCCAGCAATCCCAATCGAATCTTTGTCGGTAGCGAATTAGGCTTATGGGTCACAACTTTAAACTCAGGAACACCACAGTGGACGCGTTACCACTATGGTGTAGCCTACACACGAGTGGTTGATTTGGTTTGGTCTGATGATGACACACTTTATATTGGTACACATGGTAGAGGAACCTATAAAGCGAAGCGAAATGCGCTAGACATTAGAGTCAACAAAGTTGTTACCACGGATTCTAGTAATGATGATGATGGCATTCTTGATGCAGGTGAAACTGGATTGATAATGTTCGAAGTTGAAAACAAAAGTGGTTTTGATATAAATAACATCCAATTAACTGTTAACATAGATCAAAATACTACCGATTCCATCGCAATAATACCTGCCCACTCTTCTGTTGTAGTGGCACATGAAATAACGCTGGGCAGTGCCATGACGTGTTTACAAGAGCTTAATATTCATACCACTTTAAATTATAATGAAATTGAATACCCTAAAACATTACATCTCATTACTGGCGCAGATAATAACATAAATTCATCTGAGTTTACTGAAGGAGCAGAAAGCTCTGAACATTCTATGTCTGTCACAACACAATTGGGCAACTCACCATGGCACCGTGTCTCTAATGTATCAAATTCTGGAGGCTCAAGTTGGTTTACCAGTAATGAAGCCAATTACTCAGATAAATCGCTTATTTCTCCTTGGATGATTATGAATACAGGAGGAAATACTTTAAGTTTTGCTTTAAAATATAAAACTGAAAGTGATGCCAATCAACACTGGGATGGAGTTGTTTTAGAAATACGAGAAAAAGGTGACTTATGGCAAGATATTGGGCACTTAAGTAGCGTAGCTTATGACGGTCAATTATTTACTAATAATACAGTTTCCACAAGACGGGCATGGTCTGGGAACCACAATAATTGGCGTAATGCTAGTGTGAATTTGTCTGAAAATTATAAAGGTAAAACTATCCAGTTCAGATTTAGAATGGTTTCTGATACAAGTTCTGGAGATGTCGGTTTTTGGGTTGATGATATTCACATGTCAAATGTTATTTGGAAAGATAAAGAAATTTGTGATGAGAATATCAATCAAGGACACAAATTACCATTGACAGGATTTTGGTACGATAGAAGCCGAAATGGTCATGGCTTTGTCATTGAGCCCATTGGCAGAGAGAACCTCTACTTTACCGTATTCTATACCTATGATGATAATGGCAAACCAGAATGGTACACATCTCTAACAACATTAGAAAATGGAGTTCTTAATATTAATTTTGAACCTGACACCTTGTTGCGAACCATTTATGATTTTACAATTGATCCAAGCAATGCTCAGGCATTTAACTTAGATCCATCAATAACTGATGGCCGTTTGTCTATCGACTTCAACTCTGATGTCGTCTCTTCAAGTACGGTATGTCAGGATGGAATAACGGAAAGACCAAGTGATTTAGTTGCCGTAGCTAAATGGAAAATTAATAATCAACAAGACCAATGGTGTATAGAACCCATAATTGGAGAAACAAATAAAGGTTTTCCTGATGTGGCAGGTAATTGGTATGGAGGCGTTAGTGATTCTGGTTGGGGAATTTCATTTGCTCTAGCCAATAAACTTCTAGTTGCAACCATTTATTATTACGACCAATCAGGACAACCTCGTTGGGCGATTGGACAACAAGAAGGCTTTGAAAGTGACAAAGAAATCACTATTCAAATGCGAGAAGTTAGTGGTTTTGGTCGATTAGCTACACCAGTTGAAACCACATCTGTTCCAGCTGGCACGATTACTGCAACAATAAGTAACCTACAGGGTAACATCGCTATAGATGGAACTTCGACTATTAATGTTGAGTATAAGGGAGCAGAAGGTGGTCAGTGGATCAGAGATAACGTGCCAATAACTATTTTGACCAAACCTCACGATTAAAAAAATTAATGGCAAAAAAACTAGCATTATTTATCAGCATCTTATTTATAATTGGGATTGCTCTTTACTTCAATCAATTGAGTAAAGAGCAATCCATAAAAGCCTGTATTTTGCAAGTCCTAACTCATAACAATATAAAAGGTCTTTCAGTTAATGCCGATTCAAATCAAATCATTATCAATGGGCAATCAAATGCATCAACAAAGACAAAAATTCAAGGCTTATCTTTTTTGCAATGTGGAGATAAAGAAGTTGTTACTGAACTCTCAATAAATGATGATAGCAACAAACATACTGCTTGGTTACAGTTTGAAATTGATGAGGTTAATAATATAATATCGATAACAGGAAAACTAAAAAAACAGAGTCAAATAAAAGAGGTTTTGGCTATTTTTTCAGATAAATTTCCAAATAAAACACTTGCTCACAGTATTGATATAGATGTTTTAATTAATCAAAACAGTCCATTACTGACTCATTTAAGCTATTTGTTAACGGCTATAGAACCCATAAAAGTGGCACGAATCAAACTAACGGATAACACTGTCAAGCTCGAAGGGCTAATAAGAGATTCAATTTATGAAAATCAAGTTTTGAATAAATTAAAACTGCTCTTTTCAAATGAAATAAACATCGACAATCGACTTGAACAAGTTATTAAAGATAAGAACAACATAAAACCCTTAGAATTCTCCTTACCAACCTTACCGCCAGTTGAAAAACAATAGAATCCTTTGTCCATTATAAGCTTTATTA
>JALWML010000670.1:8195-8602 GCA_027083915.1 Lysobacterales bacterium
CTATTGACATTTAAAGGAAACAAGAGGATTATTGTATGGGTTAAATCACTTGAGATTGGAAGCATGAGTAAGCGAACTCTTATTTTATTAAGCATAGTTGGACTTTTGATAATTTTTTTATTGTGCGTATTGACGCATAAAAAAACTATTGAACAAGATATTGCCAATTGTTCACAAGATATATTAACAAAAGCCAACTTTATTCATCTTAATGTTGACACCAAAAATCGAGGCAGAGAAGTATTGCTAACTGGTTTTGTAGAGTCAGAAAAAGCAAAAACCAAAGTTTTAAAAATACTTGAAAATCAATGTCATATAACAGGAATTGAAGAAAACATTCAAGTCAAGATTCCAAAGCCCACAAAGTTAGGGCATATTAGTATTGTATTTAATAATAACAATGAATT
>JALWML010000671.1 GCA_027083915.1 Lysobacterales bacterium
AACCCAATCGACGTTTAAGGTTTTGATAAACTTGCCCAAAACAGGAATAACGTATTTAATATCGCTGCGATTTTTAACCACAAAATTACCTAACTCTGCAATTTTGCCACGGCTTGTGAGAGTGGACTCGAGTTTGACAATGGATTGCTCGATTGATTCATCCAAGTAACATTCAGAAAAAAGTTTTTCTTTTTTAGCACTACGAATACCAACAGCTGCAATTAATTCATTGTTTTTAATGTTTCGGATTGTTAAAATTAAAGGGAAAAAGTACTTTAATGTGGCATCAAAATGGGTCAGGTAAGATTCAGTAATAAAATGTTCGACTTCAGGTCTATGTGGACTGTCCTTTGAAACAATCTCAATCTTTAGTCTGTTTGTTGGCATTATATCAATGGCTAACTTATTATAAAGTTCGTGTATTTTCATGGTTTTCATTTCTTAACTCTTCACATTAATTTCTTATTTCTGAGTGTTATATAAACAAAAATCAATCGAAAACAATTAAAACTAAAATTCTGAGTTTTCTTTGTGTTTTTTAGATTGATTTTTGTGATACAGTTCTCTAAGTGGCAAACAATATATTTAAACCCTTTTATGATAAAAACTAAAGCACATAAAGATTTAGAACTCGCCAAAGCCATTATTGATGGTAATGAGGTGATTTTTAATCAATTCTTTACGGATTATTACCCTCGTTTATTTCGATTTATTATGAGTCGAGTTAGCGGTGATAGGGATTTGTCTGATGACTTTTCTCAACAAACAATGTGTAAGGCAATTGATAATATGGCGAGTTTTAGAGGTGAGGCAGCATTATTTACCTGGATGTGTCAAATCAGCCGTTCCATCATACATGCGCATTTTGTTAAGGAAAAAAGGCGCGGGAAAGTCGTGTTACCAATGGCAGATACGCAAGAAGTCAGAGATGTACTCGATACCGTTGCAATTAGTGAAAATCAGCACCCAGAAAAGATTAGTGAGACACAAGATTTAGGGCAGCTTATTGCAGAAGTGATGGATAATCTACCAAACAATTATGGCGATTTGTTAGAAATGAAATACGTTGAACATTTGTCTGTTGCTCAGATAGCTGAAAAAACGAATACGACTATGATTTCGGTACAGTCATCATTAGCACGAGCGCGAAAGGCATTTAAATCAGTTATGAGCTCAATTGAGAACAATAGAAAAATTCAAACCACCCAATCAGGAACGTGGAAGATATAATTATGAATACTAAACCAGATAATCAAAACATAGACGAGCTAATTAGCACATTTGGTAAACGAGTGATGCCCGATGAAAATGTAATGGAAAATGCCCGTGCAAACGTGCACGCTCACTGGCAAACATCGGTCAAAAAGCAAAAACAACAACGCACACGTTTATCCCTGATGCGCATGGCGGCAAGTTTTGCGGCATTGGCAGCGGTTCTGTTTTTCGTTAAGGGTAATTTATTTAATGCACATGCTGTGAATATGGGAGAGGTATTGTTTGCTCAGGGTCAGGTGCAAATTTCTGATGACCAGTTAAATTGGCATGCGATGAGATCAAATGAAACCATACAAACAGATACATGGATTAAAACAAACCAGAATAGTTTTGTTAATTTTGCTTTAAGTGATCAAAGTCAAATTCGCATGAATGCTAATACCATCTTACACTTAGATTCTTTGCAGCAAATTAACTTGCTCAAAGGTGAAATTTACCACGATGCCGACACAAAAAATGCCAAGCAATTGCTCATTAAAACGCCTTTTGGAAAGGTTGAACACATTGGAACACGTTATGCTGTCTCAGTGAATGACTCTGCATTGACTGTCAAGGTGCGCAATGGCTTGGTTAAATTGGCTTCAGATGCCATTACTACAACTTTAGAAAAAGGGCAGTTATTGGAATTGAACCGTCAAGGTCAATTTGTTGAAAAATCCATCACACCTTATGATGACAAATGGTCATGGACTAAGCAAGCCATGAACTTGGCAAAACTTAATCATCAGTCTTTAGCTCAGTTTGTGACATGGTACGCGCACGAAAACGGTTTAGAAGTGCAATGGAACAACTTGCAAAGCCAAGCTAAAAATATTTCTTTAACAGGTGATTTCTCAAAGTTAAATGAGGAACAATTGTTAAAAACTGTGTTTTTATCAACTAAATTTGATTTTGAAATTAAACAAGGTATATTATCAATTAATCCATGAACGATTGATACTCATCTATGAAATTTAAGCGGTGGCTTTTGTATGCCTTTTTACTGACGAGCTTTTCCTGCCTTGCAAAAACATCAACCCTATTAAAGTGGGTTGATCGTTTTAGAGATGTTGGTGTCAATATCTTTTACAGCAGCGATTATATTTCTCAAGATACACTTAAAGCAAATTTAGATTTAGAAAATCAGGATGTACAATCATTGACTGCAGCCCTAAATGACTTGGGGTTAAACTTACAAAAAGTAGATGATTCTATTTATGTCATTAAACCATTGGAAAGAGAAGTAAAGCCCCCAACAGGTCTTATTGTGCAAGTTCGGGATGCCAACAGGCAAAATAAGCTAAAAGAAATAAAGGCTCAAATTCCAGGCAAGGAAATGCAAAAATTCACTGATGGTTATATTACTTTTTATGATATTGATGCACGAACACAATCTGTAATTATCTCATCGGTAGGTTATTTCCCTAAAAAAGTTAATTTAAATTTACAGTCGGGTAACTATCAATCCATTACGGTTGATTTGGATAAAAAACCAATCAGTTTAGATAAAATAGTTGTCACAGCCAGTCGATATAATTTAGCTAACCCCAATGCTAGCCAAACCGCCATCTTAAGAGAAGATATAGAGCATTCGGTGTCACTTAATAATGATCCGTTACGTTCGGTTTCTGATTTGGCAGGTAATTCAAGTAGCGGCTTAAGTGGCAGGTACCGTACCCGTGGAGGGCACGAAAATGAATCACTTATTTTATTTGACAATTATATATTAAGAAATCCCTATCATTTTAATCATTTCTTCTCACTGTATTCAACAATTAACCAAAGTGTCGTTGATGGGCTAGATTTTTACAGCGGCGTATTTCCAGTTCAATACGGAGGGCGCTTAAGTTCGGTTTTATCCGCTCAAAGTGGCGATAATGCGAACAAGCCAACGCATGAGGTAGGTGCTGATTTCGTTAGTGCTTATTATACTTACCGTAATCATAATAAAGATTATTCTCGTCAAAGTTTAATGTCGGTGAGGACAAGTTTGAATGTAGTCGATGAAAGAATCGTTAATGAAGGTTATTTAGACCCTGAAGTACACGATTTGTATGTCAAATTTTCTCAAGATTTGAATGCCAATTGGCAAGCCTCGCAGCACCTTTTGATGGCAAATGATGATATTGTTTTTGAGGTGAGAGATGCAAAAAAACCGAATGACATAGAGCAAGCTGATTCAAAGCACAGGGATTTGAATATGTGGGCACAATGGCGTTACCAAGGTGATCAAATTTCTCGTCATTTTCAGTTGTATTATAACAGCTCATCCAAAACTCGCGCTGGTCGATTACTCAATCTGCATTCAGATGCAGCTTTGTATGAAACTACTGATGGTTCGTTTTATGGATTTAAATTCAATCAAAATTATAATATACTGGATGACTTGAGTTTAAGTTTTGGTTTGGATACTTTTTATGAAGAAACAACAATTGCCTCAACACGTAACATAAGGCATTTTGGTGATCTAATTGAGCAGTTGGAATTAGAAAAAGACTTACGACGTCATTTTGACTTTAGGAATCAAGGTTTTGGTATTAATGCTTTTTTTAATAGCCGTTACCAACTAACGGATAAGTTGATTTTTGATTTGGGTTTTCATTTTGAGCATAAGGATTGGATAGAACATGATGTCAGAAGTCCACGATTTAACATGAGTTACTTTTACAGTGATGATACTATCCTACGGTTTGCTTTAGGGCGACATCAACAATCGCAATACATTGATGAAATTTATCTAGAGGATGAAGAGCCTGAGTATAATGACTTAACTTCTGCTGATATGGCAGTCATTGAATTTAACAAAACTTTCGACAATAATATTAATTTACGTATTGAAATTTATAAAAAAGAATATTCACAAACACAGCACTACTTTGAAAACATCTTCAATGAATTACATATTTTACCTGACTTATACTTTGATCGAGTAGAAATACAGCCGCAAGACAGTTATGCAACAGGAGCAGAGTTTACGCTTAAGGGGCGTTATGGTGACATTCAGTGGCTTGCCAACTACACCTTTTCTGATGTAGAAGATGAAACCCATGATGAATACCACTCGCGTAGTTGGGATCAACATCATGCACTAAAATTTAGCGTGCATATGCCGATAAAAAGCTGGTATTTAAATGTCTCCAGCAATTACCACAGTGGTTGGCCTAGGACCGAAATTGTTTTGACTGATTCCGGTTACCAATTAGGTGAACGCAATGAAGAAAGATATATACCACATGTGGAGTTGGATGTTAAAATCTCAAAAAATTTCAAACTATACAACGGCTTAGCCAAGGTAAGTTTTCAGGTCAATAATCTAACCAACAGCTTCAACACTTGTTGCATTGATTATTCTTTGGAAAATGGTGAATTAAAACAAGAAGAATACCAATGGTTGCCTTTTACCCCTAATGCCAGCTTTATTTATCAATGGGATTAATTGTTACTCATTTCTTGAGTTGAACGAAGGTTCCTCATGTTTTTTTCGATTGATTTTTATTCTCGGGCTTTCTAATTAAAGTAGAACAACCCAAGAGTTTTGATATGAAAAGAATAGCCTTAATCATCAGTTTTGTAATCGCAATTATTATCCCATCCCTCAGTTTTGCACAATCAGCCAGTGTAGCAATTCAGGATGGGCATAGTGCTTTATGGTATAACCCTAACCAAAGTGGGCACGGTATTAATGTTTACCTGTTAGATAATAATCGAATCCTTGTTGTTTGGTATGTATTTGATGATGCAGGTAAACCATTGTGGTTACTTGGCTTGGGAACACATGATGGCACGGTGGCAACACTTGATGTAACTGAAAATCATGGGGCGAGGTTTCCTCCAAATTTTGACACGGCTGATGTTCAAACAACAAGCTGGGGAACATTTGAGTTAAGTTTCTCAGATTGTAATTCGGGATTGTTCAAATGGTTTCCTAATGGTTCGACGGGTTTTTCAGCAGGTGAAATGGCAATTACCCGTTTAACCAATACTTTGGGTCTTAATTGTAATAATGCTCAAACATCAACTCCAACTCCGATTAATAAATCAACATCATCAACATTTAACTCAGGTTATTCGGCACTGTGGTATAACCCCAATGAAAGTGGTCACGGCATTAATGTCTATTTGTTAGATAATAATAGAATTGTCATCTTTTGGTATGTCTATGATAATGACGGCAATCCAATTTGGCTGCTTGGCAATGGAACACATGATGGTGTTAAAGCCCATTTAGATGTTCAAATCGGCAGCGGCGCCCGATTCCCTCCCAATTTTAATAGTAATGACGCGGTATTTGATAATTGGGGTACTTTTGATTTGGAGTTTTCAGACTGTAATGCCGGGACTTTTTCATGGACTCCTGTTGCTGGAAATGGTTATACTGCTGGACAAACCTCGGTTGTTCGTTTAATTAATACTAAAGGCTTGAGTTGCAGTAACTATTCTCCCGTAACCAATGCAGTGGTTCAACAACCCTTAGATGGCAATGATGCTTACAAAGTATTAGCTGCCAATGATTTAGGTATGCATTGTGCTGATATAGATGATCAAATTTTCAGTATTTTGCCACCTTTTAATGTTGTTCATGCGCAAGTGATAAAAATGGGTGATGCACCAACCTTAATGACGCCGGCTCGTGATTCTTCTCTTTCTGTGGTTTACTCGGCAACAGCCAACAACAATGATCCAATTTTAGACGACAACAACCCAACAATGCCAGCTTATCTAAACCCGCCATTAACTGCATTGGCTGATACTGATAGAGCGGCTATTTCCATTAATTCAACATCGCAAAATGATTTAAACATTGGCTTGCTCAAAAGTAATTTTTGGGACAATAACCCAAGTACAAATACAGCAATTGGTTATGAAAGCTATGAGAACATTTTCTTTGGGTTACTCGACCCAAACAGCATTGTTTTTGATATAGGTTTGCCTGTGCCTGAATCAATGGCACTGCCGAATTGTTTAAGTAATCCATCGACATGTCATTTTGATCAACAATCCATGCCAGGTATTTCAGATAAATTTGTTAATAACAGGCCAAAACTCTTTAGGCGATTTGATAATGATGTGAACTTCTTTAGCAGTGTACTGAACTCTCCATTAGGTAGTATTGTGCAACAAGCCAATTGGTGGTCTGCTGATGGTATTCCTATGTTGCCTGTGGATGATGCAGGACGAAGTAATCCTTATCCTTTGATGCGTATACAAGCAAAGAAAAACGGCAGTATTTTAGCCAGTACCGATGTAGTTTTACCCATTGCAGCTGAAGCCGATTGCCAAAATTGCCATGCACAAATGATAGATTGTGCGGACATGAGTTTGTCGGCCTTGATTCAATCAGATGCTTGTATTGAAGCAGCCATATCACCAACATTAAAGACTCAAACTGTCTTTGAAGTAGCTGCACTTGAAGATGCACCAGGGCTTAATCCTGACCAGCAATTGTTAAATGCATCCAAGATAAATATTCTACGCCTGCATGATGTTAAACATGGTAACAACTATCCGACCGATTGGGGAAGCTGTAATGCAGCCAATAATGCCACAGATTCCAGCCAATGGAACAGCAATTGCTTGACGAATAGAACGCCAATTCAATGTTCGCAATGCCATTACTCGCCAGCCTTAGATTTGGCACAATTAGGTCCAACTGACAATGTTGAAAAGCAAGTTTTTCAAGCCACAGTTGGCAAAAGTATGTCATCAGTTATGCATAAATTTCATGGGCAATACACGGATTTATTTCCCAATATGCCAGCCCCAAATGATCCTTTGAGAAAAAGAAGTGCCACATCCAGTGGATTCCCCAATGCACAAACAGGGCAATCGGTTGAACAATATGTTCTTCAAGAGACTTGTTACCAATGTCACCCAGGAAAACGCGCACAATGCCTGCGTGGAGCGATGGCATCAGGTGGCGTGGTCTGCCAAGATTGCCATGGTGAAATGTCAGATGTTGGGCATGATTTCACCTCGGGTGGTACGCGTGTACCGTGGGCAAGTGAACCCAAGTGTCAATCCTGCCACACAGGAGATGCGACCAATAAAAATCACCCAGCAGGTGCGATTGTTGCTGCTGATGGCATCCGCTTGAAACAAGCCTATGTTAATGATGCTAATGCTCCAATTCAATCTCCTAATTCACGCTTTGCAGAAAATGAAAGCCTTTATCGCCTCAGTGGCAATAAAAACTACCAATCATCCAAACAAGGTCACGGCGGAATAATGTGCGAAGGTTGCCACGGCAGTACCCATGCTATTTGGCCCAATGAAAACGTCAATGCCAATGACAATGTCGCGGCAATTCAATTGCAAGGGCATACTGGTACAATAACCGAATGTCGAACTTGCCATACGGAGTCTTTGCGTTTGAGTCAAAATGGGCCGCATGGCATGCATGATGTATCTCCTGTCAGTAATAATAATGGGCAAATAGACCCTGATTTACGCCGAACTTACTGGAATCGTGAACATGAAGATGTGAATCGTTCAGGTTGTAAAGATTGTCACGGAGCCGATGGTTTAGGTACGGCGTTATCCAAAACGGCAGCCGATAGAACCTTGGCTTGTGATAAAACGGGTTTAAATGGTTGTACGCGCGTGACAACCAGTTCAGGAAAACGTCGTAAGATGATGTTTGTTCCAAAAGGTACACCGATTCGATGCAATATGTGTCACAAAAATAAGATATAAAACACTTTGTTAAGGAGTTATTTTGAAAATAACTCCTTAACAATCCAAGCAGGACCAATGAGTAAAAATTGTAAATCTTTAAAAAATGAGGGTTTCTTACCCTCAATTTTATGCCCGATAAACTGAAAAATCCAAGCGACAACAAACAACACAATCGCAATAGTTAATAAGGGTAATCCTAGTTTTTCTATGAAGGCATTAATAAGTAAGCAAATAATACTAAAAACAATCATCTGAATCGCAATTTTCAAGTCTTTAGATAAATAATAAAAACTCACTAATACAGTCATCACCACTGCTAAATTTTCAACATAAGGCAACTTCACCACCCAAAGCATGGCAGTAATTGTCCAAAAAATAACAGGCACACAAATATAATGAATCAGTTTATTGGTTCTGTTTTGATGACTGCTGGCATATTCATCTAATAATTGGTTTATTGATTGGCTCATAATTATATTTTTTTATTGTGAGTTAATACCATAACTTTTTAAGGTTCGATTGGCAAATTTTTGGATTGTTTTACACCATTTTGATTTTTTAGATTTAAGTAACACAGAGTTGCACAAAGAAGACATAGAGGCTCACGGAGTTTAAAGTGTAACGCAAAATTAATTATAAAATTCTGTCATTGCGACGAGCGAAGTGTGGGGT
>JALWML010000672.1 GCA_027083915.1 Lysobacterales bacterium
TTATCAATCTTATCTATTGAATAATAGCTCGCGGCCATATGTAAGTATGCATTCGAATTATTGGGTGCAAGTTTGGCAAGAGTTTTTGCTTGTTCTATGGCTTTTTCATAATTACCATTATTGTAATGAAAAATCCCGAAATCAATTATGCTTTTAACATTATTAGGTGATATTTTTATGGCTCTTTCATAATATGTTTCAGCCAACTTTCTATCTCCTTTCTTAGCATAGGCATTAGCTAATCCTAAATAGGATGGTATATGCTTAGGATTTTCTTTAAGGCAATTACTAAATAAGTTAATAGCTTGTTGATATTCCCCTTTCCTAGTTAATAATTCAGCTCTCAAGTAATCGACTTGACATCGATCTGAGTTGATTTTGTCAAGACCTGTTATGGTCTTTTCCATCTCATTTAACCAAATTTTATTTTTGGTTTGACGAAAATTCATGAGTTGACTTTCAGCAAGTCCAATAAATGCTAATGAGTAGTCAGGCGAAAGTTCTATGGCCTTTTTAAAAGATTGTTCTGCTTTAATTAAATTTTGTGGTTGGTCAAAACGGTAAAAATAACCAATTCCTTTGATGTATTCTTTATAAGCCCCATCCAATTGCGGCCTTTGTGCATTGAATTTATGTTTTAACTCACTTGGTATGCTCCAATCCAATAGAGATAAGGCTTGTTTTCTGATTTTTCCGTGGCCTTGAAAAAGTTGTTCGGCTTCAATACTGACTTCGGCAGTTTTTAATTGTTGGCCATCTTCAGCATTGAGTAAGTTTAATACCAATAATCGGGTTGAACCCATATGCTGGATGCTGCCGGTTAAGATTAGATTAACACCGTATTTATCCGCTACTTTTTTAGGTGATTGATCTTTCATGCGGCTGATTTCAGTCGATGGTACAATCCAAGTATTACCTTGGTGGCTGGCAATAGCGGCTAGATTACTGCCTAGATTGACCGCCAAACCATCACTAAATAGTTGTAACAACGGATCGCCACTAATATTATCAAACGGTAGGATGGCAATTTTGGTAGCTTCTTGTAATTGCCTTTGGATTAATTGTTGGGTTGAGGCTGGGAAAAGGATTTCTTTACTGCTCCAAGCTAATACAAAAACAAATGGGAGGATAACAGCTACTTTACTTAACCAATGCCGGCGTTGCCACCAGTTTTTCTTGTAGGTTAAATCGTCGTATAGTGTATGCAAGGCTTGAGCTAATTCGGCCGAACTTTGCCAGCGTTCATCCTTTTTTGTTGCTAGCATTTTTTCCACTAGATTAACAACAGGGATAGGTAAGTCGGGCAAATGCTTTTGAATAGGGATGTAATCACCTGAGCAAATCACTTGCTTGAGTTCGGATATTTTAGTGCCAATAAATGGACGTTTTCCTGCTAACATTTGGTATAAAACAATACCAAATGAGAAAATATCGGTACGTTGGTCAAGGTTTAACCCTTGGGCTTGTTCCGGCGACATGTAACTGGGCGTACCAGTTGTGACCACAGTTGGCTCTGCGATGTCACTGCTTTCATCCTTGAGGTTATTGATATATCCAGCAATACCAAAATCCAATATTTTAATGCTATTTTGTTCACTGAGCATAATGTTTTGCGGTTTTATGTCGCGGTGAATAATGTATTTTTGATGTGCGTTACTCAAACCATCAGCAATTTGACAAGCATATTCCATGGCTTTTACTAAAGGCAATCCTTCTGCTGGAATGAGTTCATCCAATGGTTTACCATCCACCCATTCCATGACGATATAGTTACTGTCTTTACTGCGTGCTACATCGTATATAGTAACAATGTTGGGGTGGTTTAGTTTGCTTGCCATGCGCGCTTCTTCTAATAAAGCATCGTTATTTAATTGGCTACCGACTTGTAATGGCCGCAACATCTTAATGGC
>JALWML010000673.1 GCA_027083915.1 Lysobacterales bacterium
CCACACCTATGGATAATCAAGGTTTTAACCTCAAAAACAAACATTACCAGAAAAGGATTAATAAATTTCTTGCTGATTTTTTAGCTAAAAATTATGCGCAGTCGAATCGCTTGATTGATGCCATGAGTTATTCTTTATTATCTGGTGGTAAACGCATTCGCCCTCTTTTGAGTTATGCGGCTGCCGAGGCTTTGGGGATGGATATTAAACGTGCTGATTATATTGCTGCCAGTGTTGAGATGATTCATGCGTATTCGCTTATCCATGATGACTTGCCTGCGATGGATGATGATGATGTGCGCCGTGGCAAGGCCACATGTCATGTGGAGTTTGATGAAGCCACCGCTATTTTGGCAGGTGATGCTTTGCAAGCGATGGCTTTTGAGGTTTTGAGTCTTGCTGAAGTTAATTCTGGCATTGTTGTTAAATTGATTCGTAAATTGAGTTTTTCTTGTGGGGCTTATGGCATGGCTGGTGGTCAGTCATTGGATTTAGAGTCTGAAAACAAGGATTTGAACAAGGAGCAGATGGATAATATTCATTTATTAAAAACAGGGGCTTTAATTGCGGCTTCTGTTGAGATGATTGGTTTATTGTATGCCCAAGATAAAACTAAAAAATCCGAGAGTATCAATAAGGCTCTTGCCAATTATGCGTATAACTTTGGAATGGCTTTTCAAATCATCGATGATGTGCTTGATGTTATTGGTGATGAGGAGACTATTGGTAAACCTGTTGGTTCGGATGAATCCAATAATAAATCAACTTACCCTTCACTTATGGGGCTAAAAGCCTCCCAACAAGCGGCTCTTGAACATTCGCAACAAGCTATTTCTGTATTAGAGCAACTTCCAGGTGATAGCAGTTATTTAAAGTATTTAGCGCAGTATCTTATTTCTCGCCAGAGTTAAACCATTTACTTCCAACCACAAGCAGTAATCACTATAGCCACTGAAACACATTGAATTTTTGTGCCATATCTTGTGGTGAAATTCTTTTTGTAGGTTATTTTATCCAAAAATCGTTCAACTGAGCCTTCTATTCCTTCTGCATAAAAGTTCATTTCGTATTGTGGCTTGTCAACCTCTTCATTGATTAGTTTAAACTCTTTGAACATTTCGGCTTGTTCAACACTTTTATAGACAAAATCATCTTCATGACCTGTTTTGGCTTGGAACTCTTTACCTAGTTTTACCGTATTCCTGTTATCTTTTATGCTGTTTAATAACTCTGCTGTTGTTGGCAATTGTGTTTGCTTAGTCACTTTTATTGCTGGCTGCTTTTTAGGTTTTGTTGCCTTAACAACATGTGCTGGGGGATTTTTAATCACGACAGGTTGTTTAGGTTGGTTTTGGGGTTTAACTACAGGCTTGATTTTCTGTTCTGGCTTAATTTGTGTGCTGATTGAATTGTTAAGTGTTTCTTTTTTTACTTGTTTTTGATTAACAACCACGGATTTACTTAAAATAAGATTGATTCGCTGCTCTGTGAAATGCTCAACGGACATTTTTAAAGGAATTAACAACAATAAAAACAACAGCATCGCTGAAACAACAAAAGTAATAACATACCTTTGTGATTTGCTGTTATTGATTAAAAAATCATCCCCTGTTGTTGTGTGCATAGTCCCCAAACTATTTTCCCAATCGCTATTGTATCTATTGAGCGTTAATTTAGAGTTAAATTACAAAGCTTTTTATTATTTTTGTCACCAGATTTCTTTAGACAACGTATTAACTAATACAAATAACAAAAATGGAAAGTAATTATGAAATTTAAACGTCAATATCTTTTGTTGATTATTATTTTGATTGCCAGTGTAGCTTCTGCGCAATTTCAAATAAAAAAACACTCGATAAATAATGGAGGAGGACCAATGACTGGAGGCGTGTATTCGATGAATGCAAGCA
>JALWML010000674.1 GCA_027083915.1 Lysobacterales bacterium
TTGTATAATAGGTCAATCATAAATATAAGGTAAAACAAATGGATAATCAAACACTCTTTCTTATTACAGCGACTCTTGCAGGTATTGCAATAGGCGTGTTAATTATGTATTTCTTATCAGGAAAAGGGTCAAGCTCTGCTAAGTCTGTGGCTCAAGTTGAAGAGAAATTAACAAAATACCAAGAGGATGTTGTTTCACATTTTGAACAAACAGCAGATTTGGTTGATGAATTAACTCAGAGCTACAAAAAGGTTTTTGATCATTTAGGGCAATCTGCCCGTGAGTTATTGACAGATGAACAAGTTAAAGAACAAATTGAAAAGCGTAAAGACCGTAAAGTAACCCTTGGATTTTTAACTGACGATTCGAAAACTGAAGTCGTTGAAACAGAATCAGAAGAAGTCGTTGAAGAAGTTCAAGAAAGCAATGAAAATGATGATAAGATAGTCGAGCAAAAGGAAGGTGAAAACAAAGATCCATTAGAGCGCGATGTAGAAGAGTTAATTGAAGAAATTGAAACAGAAATGAACAAGTCGGATGACAAATAGATAAACTAAATTTGTTCATCGAATAAAGACCGCTAATGCGGTCTTTTTTTATGTCTGAGAATAGTAAATATTTTAGTTTCAGATGAAATTAAATGTTATAATCTTTGGCAAATTTTCAGGGTGATTTCTCATTCCAAGGAAGTCACAACTACTAATAAACAATATAAGGGGACTCTTATGTTAGAAAAAATAAATATGTTTATTGACGGCAAAGCTGTTGTCAGTCAATCCAATCAATGGCTAGATGTTACCAATCCTGCCACCCAAGATGTTTTATACCAAGTGCCAATGGCAACCCATGATGAAGTTGAATTAGCCGTTTCTTCGGCTAAAAAGGCTTTTGAAACATGGAAAGATGTGCCAGTACCAGTACGAGCGCGTATGGTTTTAAAATACCAACAACTGCTTAAAGAAAACCATGATGCTATTGCTGAAGTATTGGCCGAAGAAACAGGTAAGACTTTTGAAGATGCCAAAGGCGATGTATGGCGTGGTATTGAAGTGGCAGAACACGCTGCTGGTGTTGCTTCCATGATGATGGGAGAGTATGTTGAAAATGTCGCTCATGGCATCGATACCTATTCCATTATTCAGCCATTGGGCGTTTGTGTAGGTATTACACCTTTTAATTTCCCTGCGATGATTCCATTGTGGATGTTTCCATTAGCGGTTGTTTGTGGCAATACATTTGTACTCAAACCTTCCGAACAAGATCCGAAAACACCAAATATGTTGGCAGAATTGTTTTATGAAGCAGGTTTTCCATCCGATGTTTTGCAAGTGATTCATGGTGGTAAGGATCAAGTTAATCAATTATTAAACCACGATGATGTGCAAGCTATATCGTTTGTTGGTTCAGTTGGTGTAGGTGAACATATCTACAAAACAGGAACAGATAACTTAAAACGCGTACAAGCCTTCACGGGTGCAAAAAATCACTTGGTTGTTATGCCTGATGCCAATAAAAACCAAACCATTAATGCACTTGTCGGTGCAGCTTGTGGTGCAGCTGGACAACGTTGCATGGGTATTTCTGTTTGTGTACTTGTTGGCGATGCCAATCAGTGGCAAGATGATATTAAAGCTGCGATGGAAAGACTCAAACCAAATTATTGGAAAAACCAATCATCGGCTTATGGCCCATTAATTAATCCACAAGCCAAAGCACGTGTCGAAGGTTTAATCACCGAAGGTGTGGAATCAGGAGCAACATTATTACTTGATGGTCGCAATTGTCAGCCCGCAGGTTATGAAAATGGCAACTTTGTTGGTCCAACTTTATTTACCGATGTCACTACTGAAATGTCGATTTATGAAAATGAAATTTTTGGACCAGTATTGTGTTTAATGCATGCAGAGAGT
>JALWML010000675.1:0-1425 GCA_027083915.1 Lysobacterales bacterium
GGTTCTTGTTCGGTCTCATAACCAAAAAATTTTACCGCTGCTTGGTTAACCATAACAATATTCATTTTATAAAAAATCATCATTGGATCTTCTGAGTTTTCGTAAAGTAAACGGTATTTTTTTTCACTTTCTTTTAGGGCTGCATCTTTTTGCAAAGCGGACAATTTAAGTGATAAGTTTTCATTAAAGCTTTTCTTTAATCGTCTACTCGACATAAGCGATATAATTAAGTAGATGAGAATTAGTATTATGAGGGGAAACCCTAAAACACTATCTATTGATAGACTTTTGTAGATAATTGGAGGGAGAACTAGTGAGCTAAAGATGAATATGCTGAAGATGCTAGTGGATAAAATACCAATAGAAACAGCAATCATTCCAGTTAAGGTTATTTGTAAAAATACTTGATAGAATGCTGAATCTTCTGGGAAAAGAAAGATTGCAGAAGAACCCCAAACCAAACCAGAGAGAAAAAGTCCAAAATCAAATTTTCTTTTCCACTGCCGAGCATCTGTTTTATCTTGTTTAGTAAAAGATCGCCATATTGATAATCTATAAATGACGGATAAAAGTAAACAACTGTACCAAATTAATAAGGTGCTATGTGGAATATGATTGAACATTACAAAAACCAAGATACTTCCAGCAAGCAACATACCAACCTGAGTCGATGGCAACGATGTATACAATAAACTCAATTGATTGGCTTGTAATAAATCATCGTATTTTAAGTTGGTTTTCATTTAATAAATAACATTCAGTGGTTGTCTATGTATTTGATTATTAAAAGTATATAACATTTTTTAGATTTAGGAAAAGATTCTCTTGGAAATCCTAAAATTGTCACCATATCATAGAGAATTTAAGCAAACATGAGAATAAAATGACATTGAAAGCAATAATTCATACAAGTAAAGGCGATATAAACTTAGTCTTAACACCAGAAAAAACACCTCTTACCGTTGCCAATTTCGTAAATTTGGCACAAAAAGGATTTTACGATAATGTATCATTTCATCGGGTCATCCCTAACTTTATGATTCAAGGTGGTTGCCCATTAGGAACAGGAACAGGTGGTCCAGGCTACCGATTTGAAGATGAGTTTGACGCCAGTTTAAAGCACGATAAGCCAGGTGTGTTGTCTATGGCAAATGCAGGCCCAGGAACAAATGGTTCACAATTTTTCGTCACGCATGAACCAACACCATGGTTGGATGGGAAACATTCTGTTTTTGGTGCAGTAGAGAGTGACGCCGATATGGATGTAGTCAATGCAATAGCTGGTGGCGATGAAATCAAATCCATCTCAATACAAGGCGATGCTACTGATTTGCTTGCATCACAAAAATATCGCATTGATGAATGGAATAAAATGCTTGAGGAATAATTAATCAAGTTGATTGCATTTATAAAAACTTGTAAGTT
>JALWML010000675.1:1435-8565 GCA_027083915.1 Lysobacterales bacterium
GAATTACAGGTTTTTTTGTAATTTTTATACTTATTTCACAGGTTTTGGAAAGTTTTCTTTATGTTAGAAATTAGAAAAAGCCACTCTTCTAAACTCTTTTAACATTTTCAGCTTGTGGGCGATTTTTTTCGTCTATAACTACTTGCATAGTCACAGACTGTCCATCTTTTAAAGTCCCGCCTTTAAATGCGAGTGCGCTTTGGTGAACAAATATGTCATCACCATTTGCTTGAGTAATAAAACCAAAACCTTTGGTTTTATTATACCACTTTACATTACCAGTAACGGTAGGGCTTGATGCTTTTGGTTTGGATTTCTTGAGAGGCTTGGTATTAGCTTTTGTTTTTTGTTGTCTTGGTTGACTCGTATGAGTGTTGGTAGTTGATGTGTGGGTAATGAAAGATAAGATGACTGAAATAATAAAAAGCCCAGCCCCCACTATTATTAAAGTTTCTGATGGTATTTGCATATAAAGGTTTAATGCGCTTGAAATGATTAGCCCTAATGCGATAAAAATAAAGTTGGAAAAAATTTTCATTGGTTTTGTATTACTCCTTTTGTATTTTTGGTTTGTTATTATGGTCTGTTTTAAATAACTCTGCTAGTTATAAAAAACTTTTCGATTCTAGCATTAATGAGCACTAAATAAAATTTGATTAATGACAAAATCTTTAAAAACTTGTGCAACCGCAGGTAAGTGATAGGATTTTCGATTGACGATATACCATTGCTTTATAATTGGAAACTGATTGACATCTAATTGTACTATGCTGCCACTTCTTAAATTTTCTCTTACTGTATGAATAGAGACTACACCCAATCCCAACCCAGCTTCGACACAGAGTTTAATCGATTCATTGTTATTGATGGTCATATGTTCATTTAGTTTAACATTATTAACGTCAAGTAAAGATTGAAAAGCAAGACGAGTACCTGAGCCTTGCTCACGAATCACAAAGGTATGTTTGCATAATTCTTTTAAGCTGATATTCTTTTTATTTGCTAAGATATGATCTTTTGGTGCTATAACGATTAATGGGTTTTCTTTAATAACACTAAATTCTAAATCTTGATCGAGTGGTGGTTTTCCCATCAAGACGATATCTGCGGTCGAGTTTTTTAAATTTTTTAAGACATTGTGACGATTATTAACTTCAAATTTGATTTTTAAATGTGGGTGGCTGGCTAAGAATTCTTTAATTGTTTGTACAGCAAAGTGGCTTAAAGTACTGGCAACACATATATTTAATGTGCCACGCTTTACTCCTTTAAAGTCTTGCATTAATTCTTTGGCTTCAAAGAGCTCATTTTTAATGCGTATACAATATTTTAAAAACTCCTCGCCTGCTTGAGTCAGTGACAGTTTTTTTCCAACATGGTTAAGCAAGGGTAGGTCGACCATGTCTTCGAGCTGTTTAATTTGCATTGAAACGGCAGGTTGTGTTAGAAATAAGGCATTAGCTGCCTTTGTTATACTTAAATGATTGGCAACTTCTACAAAAATATTAATTTGTCTTAGAGTGATGTTCATAAATATCTCTTATGATTTTCATAAAATAATGTGACTTTTATTTATTATAACTATCGTTTAAGATGGGTCAACTTAAATATTAATCATAGAGGACATTCACATGGACCAATCCAATCGTTACGCAGATTTAACCTTAAAAGAAGAAGATTTAATCGCAGGTCAGAACCATATTCTTGTTGCATACACTATGCAGCCAGCTGCTGGTTACGGTTATTTAGAAACTGCCGCTCATGTGGCCGCCGAGTCATCCACGGGAACCAATGTTGAGGTTTCAACTACCGATGACTTTACCAAAGACTTAGATGCGATGGTTTATGAAATTGATGAAGTCGAAGGCATTATGAAAGTGGCTTACCCTTTTGATTTATTTGATCGCAATGGTAGAGATGGTAAGGCGATGATTGTATCATTTCTCACCTTAGCCATTGGTAATAATCAAGGCATGGGTGATGTTGCCAATCTTCAAATGTTTGATTTTTGGATTCCTGAAACAAAATTATATTTATACGATGGACCTTCTGTTGATATTTCACATATGTGGAAGCTTTTGGGTCGTCCAAGAGAAAATGGTGGTTATATTGCAGGAACAATTATTAAACCAAAACTCGGACTTCGTCCAGAACCTTTTGCTGAAGCAGCTTATCAGTTTTGGTTAGGTGGTGATTTTATTAAAAATGACGAGCCTCAAGGTAATCAGGTGTTTTGCCCGATGAAAAAAGTTATTCCTTTGGTTGTTGATTCTATGAAAAGAGCACAAGATGAAACGGGTGAGGCGAAATTGTTTTCAGCCAATATTACTGCCGATGATTACCACGAAATGTGTTATCGAGCGGACTTTATTCTTGAAGAATTTGGCGAGTTTGCACCACATGTGGCATTTTTAGTCGATGGTTATGTGGGTGGTCCAGGTATGGTCACAACAGCTCGTCGAAATTACCCTTCGCAATATTTACATTATCATCGTGCTGGTCATGGGGCTGTTACATCGCCTTCATCTAAGCGTGGATACACCGCTTATATTTTAGCTAAAATGGCTCGTTTAATGGGAGCTTCAGGAATTCACGTAGGAACCATGGGTTATGGTAAAATGGAAGGTGGAAAAGATGATAGAATTATTGCCTATATGATTGAGCGTGATGAGTGCCAAGGGCCTGTTTATTACCAAAAGTGGATGGGCATGAAACCAACCACACCAATTATTTCGGGTGGTATGAATGCATTAAGATTGCCAGGATTCTTTGAAAACTTAGGTCATGGTAACTTGATTAATACATCAGGTGGTGGTTCTTACGGACATATTGATTCACCTGCAGCAGGTGCTATTTCCTTGAAACAAGCTTTTGATTGCTGGACACAAGGTGCTGATCCAATTGAATATGCAAAAGAACATAAAGAATTTGCAAGAGCTTTTGAATCCTTCCCAGGAGATGCTGATACCATTTATCCTGGCTGGAGAGAAAAGTTGGGTGTACATAAGTAAGCAATAGCAAATTAAAAACACCGTAGGGGGAGCACCCATGTGTGCTCCCACTTTTAAAATACCCCCTTTTATCGGGCGGACACACGGGGCCGCCCCTACCTCTAAATAAATATCTCATGAACATTAACCAATACAAAATTGAAAAAGAACCTTTTTACAAACAACTGTCTAATGAAGTTGAGTTGTATCAAGCCAGTTATGATGCTAAATTACCTGTTATGGTCAAAGGTCCAACAGGATGTGGTAAATCACGCTTTGTGGAATACATGGCTTGGAAACTAGGCAAGCCAATTATTACCGTTTCTTGTAATGAAGACATAACTGCATCGGATTTGGTTGGGCGATTTTTGTTGGATGCCAATGGCACACGTTGGGTTGATGGACCCTTGACTTTGGCAGCACGCTATGGTGCGATTTGTTATTTGGATGAAATAGTCGAAGCACGCCAAGATACTATGGTAGTTATTCATTCTTTAACTGATCATAGGCGAGAGTTGTCTTTGGATAAAAAGGGTGAATTAATTAAAGCACACCCTGATTTTCAATTGGTTATTTCTTATAACCCTGGTTATCAAAGCTTAATGAAAGACTTGAAACAATCGACCAAACAACGCTTTTGTGGATTGGATTTTGATTATGCCAATCGTGAAGATGAAGCAACTATTTTATTAACTGAGGGTCAGATAGAACAATCTATAGCTGATAAATTAGTCGAACTGGGACATGTGGCTCGCAAGTTAAAAGGTCACGGTTTGGATGAAGGTATTTCAACACGTTTAATGGTTTATGCAGCCAAATTAATTAATCAAGGCATTTCACCTATTGAAGCCTGCAAAATGGCAATGATTCGGCCTATAACTGATGATTCCGATGTGCGCGAAAGTTTAGATAATGCGGCTGAACTTATCTTTGGGTAATGGGCTCCGAGACATCAAATAATTTAGAAAAATATAGGCAGCGTTTTAAATGTAAATTTCCAGATGCACTTGAAGCATTTAAACCGTGTTTAGAAAATGCTCAAAAACACCTTAGTGATATTGCTATCTTTGCTTATTTAGATGGAGCAAATTTTTTATGCTCTATTGGTCAAGGTGTTGAGCCAGTATTGGAATATATGAAAGTTATTCCTGAGGTTGCAGAACACTTAGGCACGGATTCAATAAAATCAATTACAGATTATGGCTATAAACTGGCTAGAAGCCCCAATAAAAAAGCTCTAATTCCGTTTCTTAAATCATTAAAAACAGTATGCCGGCGCATAAAAAACCGCGAAGAACTACATGAGTACTTAGTGGCACTTGATGAATTTGTGGAAAAGACGCAAATTGTTATCCATGGGCACAATTCACTTTATGAATCATCAGGAATGATTCCATTGTTAAATGCTATGCCGCAACTGATTTCGAAGCTTAGCATCAAAGGGTTGAGAAGTTTTATTGATTATGGTGCACGAAATTATGTTGAATCGCCTGATCAACAAATTGACTATTTTAGCCTTAAATCCCATGATGCAAAAAGTATTATCAACCGTGAACGTGAGGGTACTAGCTTTAAAAGTGTAGAACACAAACTCAATATGACAAAAGAATGTCTCTGGAGTTGCGATTATCCTATGACGGCATTTTCAACCAGTTTTGATCAAATACGTATACCTCTGCCATATTTGGAAGAAGATTTAATTGCAGTACCAGATGTTTATGAAGAATTAAATGGTATTAGTGGTATTAATCGTTACCGTACCATGTTGGCACATCTTATGGCTCACAGAAAATGGTCAACAAAGCTGATGGCAGACAACTATGCACCACAAATGCAGTTAATTATATCAGCTTTTGAAGATGCGCGAGTGGATAGGCTCGCTATGCGATTGTACCCAGGGTTGAGAAAATACTTCTTGGCTTTACACACTTATCCAGAAAAAGGAGCATGTGATGGTTTACATGTTTCAACAATACGTTACCGAGCGACTCGATTGTCACGCGCGCTAGTTGATGAGGAATTTAATCCAGAGAACCAGTTGATTAGTCAATTTCGCGATGAATTCAATTTGTTGATTAAGGGTGATAAAGAGTCTTCTACTGCAGAAATGTCAAAATTGGGAACAAAATTCTTTATCCAGTCACGCCAAGACAGTGATAGTTTGCCAGAAATCTATTTTGATAACACCGAAGTTTCTTATCGAGATGATAACCGATACTTTTGGTTTCATTACGAAGAATACGATGAAGCTGATGAAATTGTTCCCAATGAATACCAAAACGAAGAGCGTATTGTTGATGCAGCAGATAGTTTACCACCACGTTATTACGATGAGTGGGATTATATTTCTCAAAGTTATCGCCCAGATTGGACAACGGTCTATGAAAGGCTGCATCCATCAGGAGATGCAACTAAAATAGATAGGCTTATGAAAAAGCATGATGAATTGGCTAAACGATTAAAGCGAATGATTGAAATGCTCAAGCCACAAAATAAAAAGCGCATACGTTTTCAAGAAGAAGGCTCTGAGTTGGATTTGGATAGTGCTTTGCGTTCCTTAATTGATTTAAAAAATGGTCTCGTGCCAGACTTACGTATAAATTACAGCAATACTACGGATTCTCGAAGTATTGCTGTCATGTTGTTAGTCGATTCATCTGAGTCACTCAATCAAGTTAATGCCGATACAGGTCAAACATTATTAGAACTTTCACAAGAAGCCTTAGCGATTACCGCATGGACAATTGATAAACTAGGTGACAAATTTGCCATTGCTGGTTTTAATTCTAATACTCGTAGTGAAGTCAGATACCAACACATCAAAGGATTTAGTGAGAAGTATGGAGAAACAGTAAAAGCAAGAATTGCCAAAATGCACGCTTCATATTCTACTCGAATGGGCTCTGCGATGCGACACGCGGCTCATTATCTTGGTGCACAACAAGCTGAAAAGAAACTCTTATTGGTTTTAACTGATGGAGAACCAGCTGATATTGATGCAAAAGACCCCCAAGCCTTAATAAAAGATACTAAAAAATGCGTGGAAGAACTCAAAAATCAAGGTATTTATAGTTATTGTATCAGTTTGGATAAAAATGCTGATGAATATGTTGCAGATATATTTAATACTAACTATACAATTATTGATCATGTAGATAAATTGCCAGAGCAGTTACCTAAAGTCTTTTTACAATTAACCCGTTAAAGTATTATCCTTGCGATATTATGTTGCAGGGTTGATATACTGTCAAACACGTTTTTCTATCGGGATTTGGGCACTCAAATTTGTTTAAAATTTTCAAAAAAGTTCCTAATGTAAAATAATGTTAACTAATAGGTTGAATTATTTGATTCTAATAGTAAAATCTAATGACATACAAGGGCTAGAGTAGAATGAGAATTACCACTAATGTCTTATTATAAAGTGGTAAATATAATAATTAATTCTAAATTTAGTTATAAATCCCCAAATAATTACTAGAATAATGAAAATTAAAAGAATAATTTGTAATATGTTGGCGTTTCAATTTGCCGTATATGCGCAAGAAACAAAAAAGAAGCCCTCTTGGACTGAAACCATGCCTGAACGTGAAGAAACTCCTGGTATACAAGTTCAGATTGAAGAAGAGGAGGATTTTGGGCTGGATAGAAGTTCTCTGGGTTTTGATCGAGATGAAATGTCTGATACTGAAGACAGTGACGAACAAACTTCATCACAACAATTGACTAATAAAATTGAAAATCAAAAACAAATAGATGATGAACGAAAGAAGAAGGCTGCCATGCTTGCTAAGGCTCAAAAACTTGAAGCAGAAAGATTAGCAGCAAAAAGACTTGAAGCAGAAAGGATAGCAGCAGAAAGATTAGAAGCAGAAAGATTAGCAGCAGAAAGATTAGCATCTCAAAAAGCAGAGCAGAAGAAAAATCAAGAGCAAATTGCTGCTCAGAAAACAGTAGAACAAAACGTAACTCCAAATAAGATAACTAAGCAAGAACCTCAAACAGTTCAAACTACTAATTCAACTTATAAATGGAAAAAGATAAAAAATGTTGCTCCTGTTTATCCTGCAAAAGCAGCAAGAAAAAAAGCAGAAGGATGGGTTGATGTTGAAATTACTATTGATTCATCAGGAAAAGTTA
>JALWML010000676.1 GCA_027083915.1 Lysobacterales bacterium
TTTTTGCCATCATGATGCAATTCCACATCATCATTATTGCTGTTGGCTGGAAAAATACCGAAAATAGCTCGTGCGGTGAGCCATTTTTCGTCGATTATTTTGGCAAGCATGGCTTGAGCATCTTTGAATAGCTCACTGGCACTTTCACCAACCACTTCGTCTGTTAAAATTTCAGGGTATCTGCCATGTAATTCCCACGTTTGGAAAAACGGTGTCCAGTCGATGGTTTCGGCAATGGTTGCTAATGGATAATCTTCTAAAATTTTTATGCCAGTGAATTGTGTTTCCATTGGTGGCGATTGTTCCCAATTGATTTGAAATTTATCGGCACGGGCTTTTTCAATCGGTAATTTTACTTTTTTGCTTGGTCGCTTGAGTCTTCTGGCTCTTATGGCTTCGTATTCGGCTTTAATTTTATCCACAAATGGTTGTTTCAGGTCTTTTGAACCGAGTAAATTTTGTGCAACACCGACTGCTCGTGAGGCATCTTTGACCCAAATGGTATCGCTTTGGTAATTGGGTTCAATTTTTAAAGCGGTGTGTGTGCGTGATGTAGTTGCTCCACCGATTAATAATGGTGTGGTCATGCCACGTTTTTGCATTTCGGCCGCGACATCGCACATTTCATCCAATGATGGTGTGATTAAACCGCTTAGTCCGATGATGTCGGCATTGTGTTCAATCGCGGCATCTAAGATTTTATTGGCTGGCACCATGACACCTAAGTCGATGATGTTGTAATTGTTGCAACCCAAAACCACACCAACGATATTTTTGCCAATATCGTGTACATCGCCTTTGACGGTTGCCATAATTATTGTGCCGTTGTCTTCGGTGTTGCCTTTTTGGGCTTCAATCAATGGCAACAACCATGCCACAGCTTTTTTCATCACACGTGCAGATTTAACTACTTGTGGCAAAAACATTTTTCCATCACCAAACAAATCGCCCACTTCGTTCATGCCTGTCATCAAAGGTCCTTCGATAACCCCTAGTGGGTCATTGAGGTGTTTGTAAGCGTCTTCGGTGTCTTGGTTGATAAACTCGGTTATGCCATGCACTAAGGCGTAAGACAAACGTTGTTGAATGGGTAATTCTCGCCATTTATTATCGGCTTGTTTTTGCTTTTTGCCTTCAATGCCGCTGGCTATATCCATCAAGCGTTCGGTGGCATCTTCACGGCGATTAAAGAGTAAATCTTCAATCCGTTCCCGTACTTTCACATCAACATCATCGTATAAAGTCAACATGCCAGGATTAACAATGCCCATATCCATGCCTGCTTTGATGGCATGGTATAAAAATACCGAATGTATTGCTTCACGCAGTGGGTTGTTGCCTCGAAAAGAGAAGGATATATTGGATACGCCACCTGATATATGGCACAAAGGCATTTCTTGTTTAATCACGCGCGTGGCTTCGATAAAATCAATGCCGTAATTGGCATGTTCGGATAAACCAGTACCAATGGCAAAAATATTGGGGTCAAAAATAATGTCTTCGGGCAAGAAACCGACTTTATTGACCAAAACATTATAACTTCTACGGCAAATTTCAATTTTGCGTGCTTTAGTATCGGCTTGTCCGACTTCATCAAAAGCCATAACAATCACGGCAGCACCGTATTTTTGAATGGTTTTGGCTTGGCGGATGAAATTTTCTTCGCCTTCTTTGAGAGAGATGGAATTGACCACACCTTTGCCTTGTATATGGCGTAAACCGACTTCTAAAACTTCCCATTTGGATGAATCCAGCATCACAGGAACTTTGGCAATATCGGGTTCGGTGGCAATAATATTTAAAAATTCTCGCATCACGGCTTTGGCATCAATTAAACCTTCGTCCATATTGATGTCGATGATTTGTGCACCATTTTCGACTTGGTCTAGGGCAACTTGAA
>JALWML010000677.1 GCA_027083915.1 Lysobacterales bacterium
GGAGGAAGAAAATGAAGAAAGTAATTTTAATGATGTTGCTAGTTAGTTTTTCCGTTTCAGCAGCAAACTGGCAAGACGAACTAGAATCTTGGAAAAAAGATAGGGTGGAGCGTTTAAAAAAACCACATGGTTGGTTAAGTTTAATTGGTATGGAATGGTTACATGAAGGTAAAAATACGATAGGTTCTGATGAAAGTAATGATATTATTTTGCCTCATGGACCTTCTCAAGTCGGTGTTTTCACCTTACAAGACAAAGCTATTAGTTTTACACCGAAAGACAATGTTGAGATTCGAGTTAATAAGGAAAAAATCACTGAAACTATAAATGTCGCTATGGATTCATCAGGAAATCCTACGGTATTTACAATAGATACATTTGAATTTTACGTTATCGAGCGTGGAAAACCGGCATTAAGAATTAAAGATTCTCAAGCCCAAACTCGAAAAGATTTTACTCAAATTGATTATTATCCTGCGACAGAAAAATTTAGAATAGAAGGTGAGTTTGTTGCTTATAACCCACCTAAAGAAATTGAAATTATTAATGTTCTAGGTTTGTTAAATAAAGAGCCTTCTATTGGTTTTGTAAAGTTTACTATTGATGGCAATGAATTTCAATTAGATGCCTTAGATGCTGGAGATGAAATGTTTATCATATTCGCAGATAGAACAAGTGGGCGAACAACCTATGGTCCAGGTCGTTTTTTAGATGTTGAAAAACCAAAGAGCAACAGCAATAAAGTTATTATTGATTTCAATAAAGCTTATAACCCTCCATGTGCGTTTAATGATTATTCAACCTGTCCATTGCCGCCACATCAAAATCGTATTCGAGTCTTTATTGAAGCTGGTGAAAAGAAATATAAGCATTAAACCATGACTTATGGCCTATGTTAATTTAGCAGGTGCTAATATACAATCCCTCAAAAATATTACAGGTAAAATTATGAAAAAAACGGCATTAATCTTTGCTATAGCTCTCACACTTGGTAGCTGTGCATCTGATTCTTATAAAAAAGAAACAAAAGTTACTCATACTCAAACTACAGAACTCACCTCTGGTGTTGATTTACAGTACGTTGATGAGAGTGTTCGTCCGCAAGATGATTTTTATCGCTATGTTAATGGTAAGTGGTTGAAAAACTACGTTATGCCAGCAGATAAATCTCGTTATGGTTCATTTAATGCTTTACGTGATAAAAGTGAAAAAGACGTCAAAAATATTATTGATCAATTAGCTGGTCAAACTTACCCAAAAGACACTGACGAACAAAAGATAAGTGACTTATATAAAAGCTATATGGATGAAGAACAAATCGAAGCTGCAGGAATGGCTGTTATTGATGCTGATTTAGCTAAAATTGACGCTATAAATAATTATGACGATTTACTTGCCTATATGTCCTATGCAGATAAATACACTGACTCACCTTTTGGATTATTTGTTTATATTGATTTAAAAGATTCCAATAGTTATATCACTTATGTCGGACAATCTGGTATTGGTTTGCCAGATAGAGACTATTACCTTAATGAAGACGATAAATTTAAGAATATTCGTGCTAAGTATCTAGAATTAATTGAGAATCAATTCAAAAATGCAGGTTTTAAAAACCCAGCAGACGCAGCTCAAACAGTAATGGGTATTGAGACAGAAATTGCCAAAGGACATTGGACTAATGTTGAGACTAGAGACAATGAAAAATCTTATAATTTAAAGTCCTTTGATGAATTTAAAGCGCTAATGCCTGACTTAAATATAGATGCGTGGTTTGCAGGTACTGATTTACCACAAATTGATAAAATTGTTGTGAGTCAACCAGATTACATGCAAAAACTTAATAAATTAATTAAAAATACTTCTATAGATGATTGGAAAACGTATAACCAATGGA
>JALWML010000678.1 GCA_027083915.1 Lysobacterales bacterium
GGCTATTTACCTATAGTTGTTTTAATTAGTCAATATTAATTTGTAAATATATTTACATTTTGTGAATGCCATCACACTAATTCCATATTTCTTTACTAAATTGACAAAATTCCAGCCTAAAGTGACGTACTGTGCTTATTAGAGAGCAGAGCTTTAATTTTCAATCTAAAATAATAAAAGAGGCAGCCAGACCTTTGCAAAACTAAGAACTCTTATATAAGTAAACGCTAATTAGTGTTTCAGATTTTATTTTGTTATAATACGCGCGCTTAATCCTAAGCGACAACATGAGTTAATTATGACTAACACAATTCAATCTCCAGGAGCCTTATTTCGTGCTGCTGTTGCAAACAACAAACCACTTTCAGTCGTGGGAACTATCACTGCACTTACTGCATTAATGGCAGAAAAAATAGGACACAAAGCCATCTATTTATCTGGCGGTGGAGTCGCAGCCAACTCCTTAGGCATGCCAGATTTAGGCATTTCATCACTAGAAGACGTGTTAATTGACACTAGAAGAATCACTGATGTGTGCAAATTACCCCTATTAATTGATGTTGATACCTGTTGGGGTGGCGCATTTAATATTGCACGCACCACACGCAGTGTTATCAAAGCTGGGGCTGCTGCCATGCACATGGAAGACCAAGTAGCAGAAAAACGCTGTGGTCACCGACCCAATAAAGAAGTCGTTACAAAAGGTGAAATGGTGGATAGAGTCAAAGCCGCCGTTGATGCCCGTACCGATGATGAGTTTGTTATTATGGCTCGCACTGATGCTATTGCCATTGAAGGCATTGATTCTGCTATCGAACGCATGATCGCCTATGTGGAGGCTGGTGCGGACATGATTTTCCCTGAAGCAGTTGAGTCACTTGCCCAGTACCAACAAATTAAAGAAGCCGTCAAAGTGCCAATTCTTGCCAATATTACCGAGTTTGGAAAAACCGAGTTGTACTCGCAACAAGAGTTAGCTACCCATAAAGTCGATATAGTGCTTTATTGCTGTGGTGCATACAGAGCCATGAATAAAGGGGCACAAAATGTTTACGAAGCCTTACTCAATGACGGACACCAACGCAATGTCATCGACATCATGCAACCGCGCGAAGACATGTACGAGTTTTTAGGCTACCACAAATACGAACAAAAATTAGACGAGTTGTTTTCAAAGAAATAAACTCATAAAACCACAACCGCCATTTCTGCAAAGGCAGTAATGGTAAATAGATAAAATTACAAAGAGAATTATTATGGCAGATCAAAAAGCAAAAAAAGCAGGCGGAGCTGGATTGCGCGGTCAATCAGCAGGCGAAACAAAATTATGTACCGTAGGCAAAACAGGTTCAGGTTTAACTTACAACGGCTACGACGTTGCCGATTTGGCCGAAAACACCACATTTTATGAGACGGCTTACTTAATTTTTCATGGCGAATTACCAAACCAATCGCAATTGGATGCTTATGCTGAAAAAATTAAAAACAACCGTGCATTACCCGAAGCATTAAAAGCTACTTTGGAAATGATTCCGAGAGATACCCACCCAATGGATGTGATGCGTACGGGTGCTTCAATGCTTGGAAACCTAGAACCTGAAACTGATTTTTCACAGCAACAAGATGCTGCCGATAGATTGCTTGGTGCTTTTCCTTCTATCATTTGTTATTGGTATAAATTTTCTCACGAAGGTGTGCGAATTGAAACGGCATTGGATGATGATTCAATAGGTGGACATTTCTTACACATGCTACATGGTGAAAAACCCAATGCCTTACATGCACGAGTGATGGATGTGTCATTAATCCTCTATGCCGAACATGAGTTTAACGCTTCAACTTTTACCGCGCGTGTTGTTGCCTCAACCTTATCGGATATGTATTCGTGTGTAAC
>JALWML010000679.1 GCA_027083915.1 Lysobacterales bacterium
AAACCATCTGATAATTCTTTAACTAAATCTGCAAAAGCTCCAGTTATTCCTGTTCCCTGATTGACATGCGTATCCCAACCACCAGTTTGAATATAAGCCACTTCTAAATCAACATTGGCTTTGTATAATCGTGCCACGGCTTTGGTTTGTTCGCCAAAATAACCTGCTGGATACACCGCACCATTTTCAGGCACATAAGGGTTATTGACATCATCAAAGATAGTTTGCACAATTTGTGATGCATTTAAAGTGTGAGCGGCAACAATATCTTCAGTTTCAACGGGGTTGGTAAATATTTGTGCAATCGTGTCCTGCATGGCACTTTCCCATGCCCAATGCCCTTGGTTAAGACTAAATTCTGCTGAATCACCCATAACTAATGCTGATGCATCGCCTAAAATGGCATCGGTATTACTGTAGGATGGTACGAGTGAAGGAATAACCGCATTAACAGGGGTTGATTCTGAAGAGTTGAAATATCGGGTTATCCATCCTGTACCATAACTGGTTGCAGTGCTTTGAACACCTTGTTCCATCAATGCCGTTGACACAAAGTGACTGCGATTAGCCTCAAGCAAACCCGTGGCATGAACAATTGCCATTTTATTGTTATTAAATAAACTTTGCATGCCTGTTGCCAAAGGATGCAAACCAAAGTCACTAACACCATTTAGCGTTAAGGATTGCGAATTTGGAATATGAATCGCAGGTCGTAAAACATTAGCATATTCTGAATAATTAGTGCCCGTACGAGGCGGTACAAGATTTAAACCATCCATTGCTCCATTAAGTTGTACATAGATGAGTAGCTCATTACTGCCAACGCCCTTGCCTCTTAAAACCGTATTACCAAAGCCTACTTGAACACCTGCAAATGCACCAAGAGAGACAAGTCCTGCTTGTTTAAGAAAATTTCTTCGATTTAATTTTTTCATCTTGTTCACCTGTAATTAAATTCTGAAGTTAATAGGATAGTTGACACAACTGCAAACAAACGCTCTTGATTGTAACTAGGCCAGTCTTCGACAGTAAAATCAATAGGCACATTCTTATCTGATACAACTGGATTAGTATAATCAAGATAAGACATAAAATCAGTCAACTTTTCTTTCATTATTGCATCTGGTGGCAAACCACAAGCGCGTTCAAACCAATAATCAACAATGTTATTCGCTGTTCTATCTATTGGGTTGGGAAACGCTGCTAAAGTAATAGCAAGAATATCACTGTAATTTGGCAAATTTTCATCATAATCCACATGCCATTGGCAAATCATTTGAATGTATCGCCAGGTTGCCATCATGCTTGATGAACCCAACCAATCTTTCTTCTCATCAGGGTAACCATTGGGCGAAGTCCAATAAAAGGGCATATGTCCCGAATTGTAAAAAGCCCAAAAATGATCAGAAGTCATGTTAAGAGTAGGATCAAAATCATAGGAATAACCAATTTGGCGCATGGAGGAAATGACTCGCTCAAAGGGGCGTTTAATTTTCTCACCCCAAATGCTTAAAAATTCATTTGATTTCAATAAAGTTTCCATCGCTAACTGGATCTGATTGCTTGCTTGCCAATTATCATGCAATGTTGTTTTAACGGCATCGATAATAGCTTGCGAAGGGTTATCACTTATAAATCTTTTACATAACTTTCTTGCAAGAAAATCATTGGTTGCAGGGTGTTCTGCCAAATAATCTAAAATTTCTAATACATCTGATTCTGGCGTCGCCGCATTAAAGGAATAGGTATTGCCCATCACGGTTTTATCACCCTTATCATGCCAACTATCGCGGTACAAAAACTCACCTGTCGCATTGGCTTCCCAATCGGCGCCACTATAAGACCAGCCAGTTAAAGCCCGTGCCATTTCTACCACATCAGCCTCAACATAA
>JALWML010000680.1 GCA_027083915.1 Lysobacterales bacterium
GTGCTGCATAAACGCATTGAACAACGGTTTGAGATTATGCTTAAGCAAGGTTTTATCGAGGAAGTTGAAGGGTTAAAAGCTAATCCTAAGATAACTTTTGATATACCTTCCATGCGTTGTGTTGGCTATCGTCAGGTCTGGCAATACCTTGAGGGAGAGCTAAATCGTGATGAAATGATATTCAAGGGCATTGTTGCCACGCGTCAATTGGCGAAAAGACAATGGACTTGGTTGCGTAAGGAAGAAAATGCTATTTGGTTGGATTCTACTAAGTCAGGTTATTTGGATGAAATCAAACGCTTAACCTCAGAATTTATTGAAAGCTAAAAGACCTTTGTTGTATCATAGTGATACATGAATATCTTAATACTTTCAAGGAACAAAAGACTTTACTCCACCCAAAGACTTTTCGAAGAAGCGCAGAAGGCAAAACACAACACCGCCATCGTCGATTACATGCATTGCAATATCATTTGTGAAAAAGAAAACCCTGTGGTCTATTATAATGGACAATCTCTGCGGTTTATCGATGCCATCATCCCTCGCATTGGTTCAAGCTTTACTTTTTATGGTTCAGCACTTATTCGCCAGTTTGAAATGCAGAATGTACCCACATTAGTTGCTTCTCAAGCCTTATTAAAAGCTCGCGATAAACTGCATTGCTTGCAAGCTTTAACCGTGGAAGATGTGGGTATGCCCAAGACCTATTTCACCCATTATTTTTACAATATTGATGAAATAATTACAGCTGTTGGTGGCTTTCCTTTTGTGATGAAACAGCTAGAAGGTACGCAAGGTTATGGTGTTTTTCTGATTAAAGACCGCAAGCACGCAGGTGAAATCATCAATGCCCACCAAAGTGCTAACAAGCGTTTTATTATCCAAGAATTTATTGCTGAATCTAAGGGCGCAGATATTCGTGCTATTGTCGTTGGTGGTAAGGTAGTAGCAGCCATGAAACGTCAAGCTCAAAAAGGGGATTTTCGTTCCAATTTACACCAAGGTGGCAAGGGAATAAATATCGCACTTACTGACGATGAGCATGAAACCGCTATAAAATCAGCCAATGCCATGGGATTAGAAGTGGCCGGTGTTGACATGTTGCAATCAAAACGCGGACCGTTAATTATAGAGGTCAATGCCTCGCCAGGTTTGGAAGGCATTGAAAAAACCACTCGTATCAATGTTGCGATGAAAATAATTCAGCACATTCAAAAGATTACCTAAAAGAGGCTAATATTAACCAACACCCGTAATTGTTCCGTCTTCATGTACTTCAATTTTAGTTGCAACGGGGATTTTGGGTAGTCCTGGCATGCGCATAATGTTACCAGTTAGAACCACTAAAAAGCCAGCACCAGCATTTATTTGAATGCCACGAACGGTGACTTGAAAATCCTTGGGTCTGCCATGTAATTTTGGATCATCTGATAAAGAACTAGGAGCTTTTGCAATACAAACAGGTAAATGTTCTAGACCTAATTTTTTAATTTGTAATAAATCTTTTTCTGCATCTTTAGTGAAGGACACATCATCAGCACCATACATTTTTTGACTGACCTTGGTGACTTTTTCAAAGACAGAATCAGAGCTATGGTAAAGTGGTTGAAAGACTTGTTCATTATTAGCTACATCCATCACGGCTTGAGCCAATTCTACAGAACCTTTGCCACCTTCAGTAAAATGGCGTGACTCGGCAAATTTTATACCGAGTTTTTCAACATGTGATTTCACAATGGCTATTTCGGCATCGGTATCAGCTGCAAAGAGATTGAGTGCTACTACCATCGGTTTGTTGAATTTTTGTACGCTATCAATATGCTTATTTAAGTTTTCAAGCCCAAAAGCAACGGCACTTAAATCTTCTGACTCTAAATCGTTTTCGTCCTTACCACCATGTAATTTAAGAGCGCGAATTGTTGTGACTAAAACCACGGCTGCTGGATCTAAGTCAGCCGACTGACACTTAATATCAAAGAATTTTTCAGCACCCAAATCAAAGCCAAAACCCGCTTCGGTAATTGCCCAATCCGAATAATGCATTGCCATTTTTGTTGCCACTACCGAATTACAGCCATGAGCAATATTAGCAAAAGGACCGCCGTGAATAAAGGCGGGACATCCTTCCAAAGACTGTACTAAATTTGGGTGGATAGCATCGTTTAATAATGCCATAAGCGCACCTGTAAAGTTTAGTTGTTCTAAATAGACAGGCTCATTATCATGGGTGTATCCCAATAAAATTCGATTGAGTCTTTTGCGTAAATCTTCTTTATCATTGGCTAAACACAAAATTGCCATGATTTCAGAAGCTGCTGTTATATCAAAACCACCTTCACGCGGGACGCCTTGAAACTTGCCTCCCAAACCCAAAACAATGTGCCGTAACGAACGATCATTCATATCCATAACACGACGCCAAACGATGCGTCTTGGATCAATATTGAGTTTATTGCGATGATAAATGTGGTTATCTAACATGGAGGAAATCAAGTTGTTTGCAGAAGTAATCGCATGAAAGTCTCCAGTGAAATGTAAGTTTATTCGGCTAGCTGGAACAACTTGGGCATAACCACCACCTGTTGCACCACCCTTTATGCCCATACAAGGGCCTAAAGAAGGTTCTCGCAGTGCCAAACAAACAGATTCGCCCAATTGTTTTAAACCTTGGGCTAAACCAATTGAGGTAGTGGTTTTGCCTTCACCAGCTTTGGTTGGAGTGGTTGCCGAAACTAAAATAAGTTTATTGAGGTTTTTGCGGGGTCTTTTTTGTTTTAACGCATCCAAATGCACTTTAGTTATTTCTTTACCATAAGGCATCAACTGTGCTTCATCAATTTGCATTTTTTCAGCAATCGTTAAAATAGGTTTAACTTTGGTTTTTTTTACAATTTCACTGTTTGATAACATTCTTAATCTCGTTAAATTATTGTGGTCCGCCACTGTGGATTATTTCGTAATACTTCTTTTCCAATTCTAACTTATGTTCTGCTTCTTCGATAGCCAAGAAACGAAAAGTATCTTGTAATTCACCTTCAGGCGCATTATCTGCCAAATCTTGGTATTGCTTCATTGCCGCATCCTCGCGTGCCAGCGCATATTGCAAAATAGTTTGGTCATCAGGGTTGTCACCTAAGTCTAATAACTGCACATAATCAGAAAATTTGTGGTTTTCAGTTGGTGTTTTGATGCGTTCACCCAATTGACTTTGCACATAAGGATCATTTTTTAAGGATAAAAACAAGTCGTAATGTTGTTGTTCTTCTTCTGCTAATTCTTCCACAATATAACGTATGTTTTTACTCACTTTAGGAATCATAGCTGTATAGAAATCACGCGCCGTTTTTTCAAAAGAAACAGCCACCTCTAAAATTTCTTCAACAGTCATTTTTGACTTTAGCTTTTTATAGGACTTTGAGTGTCCTTCTTTGTGTTTACTCATAATTACCTCATCACTTCTACGCCTCATTTTGTCATTCCCGTGAAAACGGGAATCCAGTTCTATTTGAGACTCTGGATCCCCGCGTTCGCGAGGATGACAATAAAGACTTGTTTTTATTTATTTAAAAATTTATCAATATCATCCGCCACACGATGACCATCTGCCACCGCATTAATCACATCAGGACCTTTGACCATATCGCCAGCTGACCATAACCAGTCAACTGAAGTGTGACCCTGTTCATCAATTTGTATTCTTCCACGGTTCCATTCCAATTCTTCGGTTAATTCTTCTCCTAAAATTGAAACATCACTCATCTGACCAATGGCTTCTATTACCATATCAGCTGCATGAAACTGTAAATCTTCTTCATCGTATTTTGGTGCAAAACGTCCTTGTTCATCAAAAATGGAAATCACTTTGACGGTTTCAAGTCCAATTAATTTATTGTTTTTAATGACACATCGTTTTGGACCACGCGCATCTAAAATAACAATACCTTCTTCTTGTGATTCAATCACTTCTTCATCATCGGCTAAAAAGGTTTTACCTAATTGCTCTAATGCAGTTAAAGTGATATTAACTTCACCGTATTTTTGTTTTTGCAATCGAGCCAATGAGCGGGCAATATCCATTGCCACATTACCACCACCAATAACCACAGCTGATTTTGGCACATTAAATTTATCGCCTTTTGGTATCATGCGTAATAAATCAACGGCTTTAACCACCATCTTGTTGTCACTGCCAGGTACACGTGTTGAACGGCCCATTTGCATACCAATTGCCATAACAACGGCATGGTTGTCTTTTTGTAATTGTGCCATGGAGATATCTGTACCGACCTTGACATTGTATTTGATGTCAACGCCTACCGATTGTATGACTTCAATGTCTTGATCTAATCTGTCTTCAGGCAAACGGTAATTAGGGATACCATAACGAGTCATACCACCTGCTTTTGGTAAGGATTCATAAACCGTTACTTTATGACCTTTTTTAACCAAATCAAAAGCCGCTGTCAAACCAGCAGGTCCTGCACCAACCACGGCAATGCTTTTACCTGATTTTTTACGTGCTTTGCCTTTACGTGCAATTTGCTTGATTTTGGTTTTGGAAACATTATCCATCGCAAAACGTTTAAGCCAACGAATCGCAATAGGATCAGACTCGCCTTCACCATGACCAAGAGAACAAGCTGTTTCACAAATATGCGTACAAACACGTCCACAAACATGTGAAAACGGATTGGTTTCATACATCCATTCCACGGCTTGTTCCAAATTGCCTTCGTAAATGGAGCGAATATAATTGGGTGCATGCATATGAGCAGGACAGGCATCTTCACACAAGCCACAATCCACACAACGCGAGGCTTCTTCTATTGCCATTTCCATGGTAAACCCATCAACAATTTCATCGAAATTATCGATACGTGCTTCGGGCTCCATTTCACCCATTGGGCGACGGGTTCTATCCAACAAATCGCTGTCTTCGGTTTTGGTCCAACCTTTTTCAAAGCTATCGCCATGAATACCTGTTTCTTTTGGAAAGATAAAGTAACTATCGGTTTCATCACCATCACAAACATGCACATATTCGCGTGTCATTTCTATGGCAGATGTTGGGCAAATATCCACACACAAGGCACACCAACAGCAACGACCGTAGTCAATGGCTGGGCGTAAGTTGCGTAAGCCTTTTGCAGCATCTTCTTTAATTGAAGGAACTTCAACCATGGTAATAGCGGCGTTGTCACAAATCTTTTGACAAGAACTGCAACCTATACATTTATCTAAGTCATTAATATGGAAACCACGGTAACTGGCACTAGCTGGTCGTGGACCAAGTGGTTCAGTTACGGGCTTTCTGGCATAAAACTGTAAATTCTTTAATGGATTAAGAATACTGCCTTTGTCACTGTAATTAATTTTTTTCATTATCTATCTACCTCTGGTGGACAGGCATCGAGCGAGAACATAATTTGTGCGACATCCTCTAAACGTGCACCTTTAGCTAAAAACTCCAACGTTTGCACCGCATGCATGGAGGATGGGCCACGAACATGAACCCGATAAGGTTTATCACCGCCATCGGAAACCACGTAATAAGCCAATTCGCCTTTGGAAGATTCTACACGTGCATAGGCTTCGCCTTTTTGCACATTCCATGAAAGTGGATTAGGTATTGGCGTGCGAATCTTCCCCTTAATTGAAGGCAATCGTTCGATGATTTGGCGTAAAATTTTAATGCTTTGGAACAACTCATCACGTCTGACTAAAATACGCGAATAAGCATCGCCTGCCGTTTGAGTCGGAATATCAAAATCTAATTCATCATAAACCAAATAAGGATCATCACGGCGCACATCATAAGCCAAACCACAAGCCCTTAAATTAGGCCCTGTGACACTGAGCTCTAAGGCTTGCTCCTGTGTCAATGCACCGCAACCTTTGGCACGATCGACAAAGACTTGGTTGGTGAACAATAGATTATCGTAATCGTTTTGACGTGATTCGAGATAATCCAGCAAGTTGCTCAGTTTTTGTAAAAACTCTGGAGGCAATTCACGACGAACACCACCAGGGATATTGTAAATACTGTAAACCCGACCGCCGGTAAAGTCTTCGAATAAATCCAATACCAAATCCCTGTCAGCAACACCCCAAAACATCGGTGTGTACATGCCTGTTGTGGCAGCATGTCCACCAAAGGTGAATAAATGTGCTGCAACACGGGAGAGTTCTAATTGCATGGTACGAATCCATTGAGCTCGAATCGGTGCTTCGATGCCCATGATTTCTTCAACAGCCATGGAATAAGCCACTTCCATCGGTGCAGGATCAGGAACACAAATACGAGGGACAATGGCTAGGTTTTGTATCCACAAACGCCCTTCCATTAGCTTTTCAAAGCCACGATGCAAATAACCTGCATCGGCCTTACCACTAACGACGGTATCACCATCGAGCATTAATCTAAAGGCGTAGTTACCTTCGATGCCTGGATGGTTTGGGCCAATGAAAATTTCGTATTCATTGCTCTCACCGAGTTTTACGGCCTGGTAATTTTCTGGTCTCATTGTTTCCACCCCTGCATTTTTTCATTTGCCTTAACTGCGGCTGCTTTGGCTTTATCACGCTCACGGTGTGTTGACATATTGTGCGTGTGTCCTGAAAGTCGAATGTCCTCGGGTTTAACCGCAATACCACCACCTTGATCGGTTAATTCTTGCAACCAATCGGGGTTGTAATCCGTCCATTTGAAAGTTTCTTGTACGTAGGCTTCTGCATCAAAATCTTTGAGCATCGGCGGTACGCCATTCCATTCGGTTAGAATAAATTTTTCCATTCGTGGTGAACCAATAAAGGTCACACCATACATTTCAAAAATATCGCGTTCAAAGAAATCAGCAGGTTTAAATAAATCATAAACCGAAACGTATTTTGCTGGTTCTTTTTCACTGCCTCTGTCAATGCGCGTATGTGCCGAAATCAAACATTTTTCTTCATACGACCACACGTGGTAAACCAATTCAAACTGATTATCAGCCAACCAATCCACACAAGTAATGGCGGATAAGTGAATATAAGAGGCTCGGCCTTTTATCAATTCTAAAAGTGTAGGTAAGGAATCAGCATCGACATCAACACGAATACGCGTTTTGCGTTTGTGTGTTATCTTGATGCCATTAACCTTATTTAAGATTTCATCTATAGGTAGTTTGTTCATTATTTAATCCTCATTTCTTGAGGTAATAAAGGCGTTTGGTGCTTCTCTAATAACTTAGTGTGTTTACCGTAAGTTTCTTCGGTTTCTAAGCCATAGAGTTTTGCTTCAGCAATAATGTCAGTTGGCGTTTGCCAATCATCACCAAACAAAGCTTGTTGGTTGCCCAAATAATAATCGTAACGGTTGAAATAGTCTTTCCAGGCACTGCCTTTGTGTTCTTTCTTGTCGTTACGAATATTGTCTTTTAAACGTTGCAACCCTTCCATTACCGCTTCAGGTCGAGGCATACAACCAGCGATATAAACATCAACGGGCATATACTCGTTGAGTTTTTTGGCTGTGGCATAACTTTGCCAATACATGCCACCATTTACTGTGCATGAACAAATTCCAATCACGTATTTGGGCGACTGCATTTGTTCGTAAGTCAGAATCACACGTTTAAGTGTTTTGATGGAAACATAACCCGTAATCAATAAAATATCGGCTTGTCTAGGTGTGACCATCGGCTGAATGCCCAAACGTTCCATATCAAAACGCGAAGTCATGGCAGGTGGTAATTCTATCGCTCCGCAACCCGTACAATAATGCAACATAAATAAGGATTTGGATTGGCAAAAGCTAATAAAGTCATCAAACACATGTGCCAATGGGTTAGTGCGTTCTTTTTGCTTAATTTTTAATTCTTTTTTCATAATATTTAACGTCCTTTAAAGGATGAATGCTAAGCTAATTAAGGCGAGCATAACGGGCCATTTCCATAAAATGCGTATCACATCTTCGGTCTTATAACGTGGGAACATAAAGGCAATACTCATGGGTAGTGCCACCACTAAAAAGGCTTTGGGTAATAAGGTCAAGAAGCTTGTGCCACCACCAAGGAATAAAGAGGCATACAAAACACCTGCAGTGTAAAGTTGGAAAGTCTGCATTACAAACAAGCCACCCATGTATTTACCACTCATTTCCACCATAGGACCTGTGGCAATTTCAGCCGGTGCAATATATATTTCAAAAGGTTGTTTGCCCAACATGCCTTGCAAAGCAAAGATACCAGCAATGGCTAATAGTGGCATTTCAACAATACCCCATTGGTGCATTTGTTGGTACTCAATCATGCCAACCAAAGAAGTGCTTTGGTAATGCCATGCAGCACCAAAAACCACCAAGATGAAAGGCACATCATAAGCCAACATCGCAGTTAGTGCGCGTGAAATACCGATTGAACCATTTGGATTAGCGCATTGACCAACACCGAGAGCCATACCCAAAGAAGGAATCATCAAAAAGTATGACAAAGTAATGATGCCACCTTTAGCGGCAATGC
>JALWML010000681.1 GCA_027083915.1 Lysobacterales bacterium
ACTGCCTGCATTAAAGCCAAACCAACCGACCCATAACAGGGCTGCGCCAATCAGTGTGAACGTTAAATTATGCGGAGCCATCAGGACTTTTTTGTAGCCTTTACGTGGACCAATAACAATGGATGCCACCAACCCTGCAACGGCAGCATTGATATGAACAACTGTCCCACCTGCAAAATCAAGTGGACCTGTGGATAACTGACTTAACCAGCCGCCGCCCCAAACCCAATGACAGATGGGCAAATAAACGATTGTTCCCCAAATTGCCATAAACCACAGCATGGCTGAGAATTTCATACGTTCTGCAAATGCACCAACAATTAAGGCAGGGGTAATGATAAAGAAGGTCATTTGAAAAGTCATAAAGACGGTTTCAGGAATAGTTCCCGAAAGTGAATCAACGCTAATATTGAGTAACATAAAGTTGTCCAATCCACCAATCCAGCTGTTCAAACCACCGCCATTTGAAAACGCCAATGAATAGCCATAAACCACCCACAAAATACTCATCATTCCGGTAATGGCAAAACATTGCATCATCACCGACAAGACATTTTTACTGCGAACCATACCTGCATAAAACAGAGAAAGTCCAGGAATGGTCATCAACAGCACTAGAGCAGTGGCAGTTAACATCCACGCGGTATCTCCTGCGGATAAAACATCTTCGGCAAAAGCTAGATTAGGTAATAAGACTAACACTAAATAAAATAAAATTCTCCTATAATGCATCATTGCCTGTCTCTCCTGTGCGAATTCGCACCACTTGTTCTAAATCACTGACAAAAATTTTACCATCGCCAATTTTTCCAGTTGCCGCCGCTGATATGATGGACTCTATAACCTTTTCGACTAAACCATTATCCACGGCTATTTCTAATTTTACTTTGGGTAGAAAATCCACCACATATTCGGCTCCTCGATAGAGCTCTGAATGGCCTTTTTGTCGGCCAAATCCTTTAACTTCCGTTACTGTAATGCCGCTAATGCCAATATCTGATAAAGCTTCACGGGTATCATCCAGTTTGAACGGTTTTATAATTGCACTTACCATTTTCATTGTGATTACCTCGAATGTATTTATTTTTTCTATAAATTAAAAGTCTTAGACCAAGCCAATGACAACGTTGTGTCATTAGTGGCCTCTAAATCCGTTGTTGTATCTAATGCTAAGGTGAAATCTGATTTGCTGGCACTTAAATTTAAGTGGCTGTAATCATCACCTAGTGTATTGTCGAAATCATATCGACCGATTGTTGCGCCTAGTTCCACGCCATTTTGCAGTTCTTTAGCGTAAGCCAACGAGTAATATAAATCACCTTGACTAAAAGCGGCTCCTGTATCGTCTTTAGAACCAAATGTATAGGCTAAGTTGGCAGTAAATCCTGCCTGTCCAACACTGACATAGGCTTCATTGAAATAGTCATTGTCATTGGGGTATTGGTAACTGATGAGTCCAATATCATAATTCACACCTTCGATTTCGGTACTAAATCCTGCATACAAATCCAGTTCATAACTACCACCTGAAAGCGTTGATGCCCATGTACCAAAATACATGCCAGACTGACTTCCATAGTCTAATCCACCTGATTCAGCAATGTGTTTAGTGCTTTGTGTAATGCCTCGCCAGAGATAATTACTGGCTAATCCAAAGTTGGAAGAAGTTTGAGCGTGTACAATGTTTGGCGTTGCTAAATTGATAACACTTAGAAAAAGTGCAAGGGTTAAAGTATTAAGTTTTAATGAGCTTAATTTCTCGATAATAAGCGATGGTTCTGGGTCGTTGTCGACAATAATCGTCTTCATAATGATCTCCTCTATTAAGATTAAAAATGACTCTAACAAAATGTTTAAAGTCGCCTTAATGCTAGGATAAAAAT